>NZ_CP027786.1:2116313-2418643 GCF_003795145.1 Tetragenococcus koreensis
CACTTTCTTTGGCACGCAGCCGACATTAACACAAGTTCCACCAAGCTCTTTGGCTTCAATCAGCAGTACCTTGGCACCGTGCATACCAGCGCGATTAGCTGAAGCAATTCCGCCGCTGCCGCCGCCAATGACGATATAATCATAGGTTTTCATCGTATCCTCCTCTGAAATTTTATGTCTCAAATAAAAGCTACCACTCCCATATCTATCCGTCAAGATTCTAAACTGCTTGGCTTAAACGTACCATGTCTTTGAGTTGTAAGCCATTTTCAAAAATGGGCTGTTCATAATGGTTAATGAAAAAATCACGTTCTATGTGAGACATACGAAATCCACATTTTTGGTATAAATATAGTTGTTCAAAACCAGTCGATCCCGTACCAACTTCAACTACCTCATATTGATTTTCCTTAGCAAATGTCAGAGCAAAATAAAGAAGTGTTTGACCTATTTTTTGCCCACGAAAATCTTTTTGAACAGCGAGATTAACAACTTCCAAAGTAGTAGGTCTCGTTGGTAACAAGATAATTACGCCCACCAATTGGCCTTCTTCTTGCGCTGTAAAACAAAAACTACGAGGCAAGTAATCATCAATTATTTTTTTGGAGGGATCTGCTTCTAATAACAAATCATAATGTTTTTCTACTACCTTATGCAGCTTTTGTATTTCTATACTCAAGTCAAAACTCCTTGTTCTCCGTAAAAATGCAGCTAATAAGCGACTATTTTCGTTTTCTTACCATATCTCCTACTTGAACTGGCTGTGTAACAGGCATCGTTAATAGCATCATGGGATGGGGCGCGCGGTCAATTATTTCCTGTTGTTCATTGCGCATTTCGGTCACCTGCTGTGTAAAATGACGTAACCCAGGTCCATAAAACTCAATATCATCCCCCACGCTAAAAACATTACGCTGTCTAATGGTTGCAATGTGTGTATCTTCATCATAGTTTAGCACTTCGCCGATAAATTTATACTGTGGAATTTTCCGACGTGGCCCAAATAACTGTTCATTTTCTGTAGGCGTATGGTAATAAAAACCAGTTGATAGCTCACGTTGAGCGACTTTCCATAACTCATCAATCCATTCCTGTTTACAAATATAATTCTTTGGATCATCCATATAACTATCAACTGCCTTTTTATAGACATTGGCCACTGTTGAAACGTAGTGGATTGATTTCATACGGCCTTCAATTTTTAAGCTATCAACGCCGTTTTCGATCAAATCAGGTAAATGCTCAATCATGGATAGATCGACTGCACTCATTGAAAATTTTTCTGAAACTGAACTAGGAGTCAAACGATTACGTTCTGTCCCAAAGGGTAAATCAAATAATTCATATTTCCAACGACATGATTGTGAGCAACCACCACGATTCGCATCACGCATCGACATATGATTGGATAAGGTACAGCGCCCAGAGTAAGAAATACACATTGCACCGTGAATAAAGGCCTCCAACTCAACCGATGTATGCTTACGGATTTCTGCTACTTCTTCCATTGAAACTTCGCGCGCTAAAACTACTCGTTCTAAACCTTCTTCCCGCCAAAATTCCAAGGTTTCATAGTTAGTAGCAGATGCTTGAGTAGAAAGATGAACTGCAAGCCCTGGTGCTTCTGTGATACAAATTTCAACCAATGCTGGATCTGAAATAATGACGGCAGAAATCCCTAGGTCACGGATTTCTCGGAAAAATTCACCCGCTCCTGCTTGGTTTCCTTCATGTGTTACCATGTTTGCGGCAACGTATACTTTGGCATGATGGTCGTTAGCATACTTGATTCCTTCTGCCATTTCTGCAAAAGAAAAATTTCCCGCTCGACTACGTAGTCCATAAGCGTTCCCACCAATATAAACGGCGTCAGCCCCATAACTGATTGCTGTTTTTAATTTTTCTAACGTTCCGGCTGGCGCTAGGATTTCTGGTCGTTTTAGTGCTTGTTTTACCGTCATTTTATTGCTCCTTATTTAATTTCCGCTGGATCGACAGCATAAAAACCAGTCGATAATGTCCGCTGATGTGAATGTAACTGCACAACTTTGCTAGCATATTGTTGTGCTTGTTCTGGTTGCCAAGTATTCGTTTCAATACCTTTTCTAGCAGCATCAAATAATCGGACGATTTCGACAAAATTTTCCCCAGGAGAAAATATACCATCAAGTTTCCAAGTTTGATAACCAATTGTGGCTAATTCAGCTAACTCATTCATTAGACAAATATCATCATTTGCAAAAATATGAGTACCATGCATATCTTCAAAAATCGAATAGTGAGTATCTTTACGTTTAGGCTCAGCCAAAAATAGGCCTTGTCCTTTATCGCTTGCTTCTTCTTGTTTAGTATAATGAAAATAGTTTTGCAAAAGCGGACGTTTAGACTGATGGATACAGGTTGCGCCATAAACTAAGACTTCTGCTGGGATAGCTAAATTTTCCGACATAATTTCCATTTCAGTAAAAGGTACTTCCCGCGCTAAAACAGCTCCGCTTGCTCCTTTTCTTCCCCAAAAATTAATCTGTCTAGTGTTAGTAACTAAAGTTTCGCCATCATAAATAAAGGGAAGCGCTAGTTCTGGATGTTGCTTCATTACAAAAATGATGCCAGGATCACCTAATGAGATTTTATCGACCTGAATAGCTTTTAGAAAACGCAAATATTCAGGGATTTCCTTCATTTTGGCAGGATGCATGATGCCATTAACAGCAACCATTGCTTGTTTACCTGCTTCATGTGCAGCAATCACAAGTTCTTTTTGTTCTTTTCTAGTAAAGGAATGGGGCAAACGTAAGCCAAATTTTTCTTCGCCAAAAAATATCGTATCAACGCTTGGTAAGAGTTCGGTTGCTTGATGGGTAGTTTCAACTGTTGTGATGATTTCAATCATTACTTTTCTCTCCTTATATTCCAATATGCTATCACAAGCAATTACGTTTTCCAATAGAATAGTGCAACATTTCACGATTACTTTGTTTCTAATTTCTTATTAACTAGATATTGGTACTTTATGTATTTATAAGTAAGGTTTAGACCAGGCAAAAATCAATAAGTTGCTTCATTTAAAAAACTGTCTACCAAAAAAGTAGACAGTTGATTGAAGCTTATTTTGTTTTTAAGGGACAATTTTTATAGCACTGAGATAATTTCAGACAAGGTATGGTTGGGCTCAATTACTTGATCAAATAAAAATTTTGATTGGGGTTTTTTTCTCCCCCGGTGATTGCGCCAAATAGCTTTCCATCCTGCATTTTTAGCGCCATTTATATCATTTTCGTAAGAGTCACCAATATAATATGTATCCCTTTTATCTAACCCCATAGCTTGTTCTGCGTATTCAAATAATTTAATATCCGGTTTGCTAAATCCAATGGCTGAAGAAATAAAAATATTTTCTTCTGCGATCCAATTTGCCAAACCTAATTGTTGCACTTTTGCCCATTGATGATCCGTTGGCCCGTTAGTAATCAAGCCGACAGGTATATTATACTGCTGACAATAAGAAAGGGTCTCTTTCGCATCTTCAAACAATTCGATCTGTCCTTGAAAATAAGCATAATCTTCTTGAAAACGCAACGCTTGTTCAAGCGTTAAATTCATGCCAAATTGTGCACAAGCATTTTGCATACGATAAATATGCATGTCTTCTACTTTCATCTTTCCTGTATGTGTCAGATGAAATACTTCATCGCTGAAACGACGGCTGAACAAGTACAGATCTTCTATTTGAGCTTCAGGAAAAAGAAGGTCCTTTTGGACAGCTCTTTTAAATGGTTCTAGTTGGTCATACAATGTATCATCTAAATCAAAAATTACAGCTGACATGCTTTGCCTCCTAAGAATTCTCTCAAGGTTTCATTATAAAGAAAACGATTAAGAAAAGCAAAAGCAAGTCTTGAATTAATAACTTGTTTAATATAGAAATTTACAAACTCACCCGTTTAAATAAAAAAGGCATGCAAGAACTCTGATTATGTCCTTGCATGCCTATCCATTATTTAAGCTAGTTATTCAAATAATTATACTTCTTGTAATACTTCCTTTTCTTTGGCTTTGGGCACTCTTACATTTAACGTAATCTTGCCTTTTGAAGCACCAATCGTTACTCGGCTGCCAAAATAAATCTCGCCAGACAATAACGCTTCACTCAAACGGTCTTCGACTTCTTTTTGCAAAGCACGACGAATAGGACGTGCACCATATTCTGGATCAAAACCAGATTTACCAATAACATCAATGGCTGCCGGTGTAATTTTGAGCTGAATATCTTGTTCTTCCATCCGTTTAACGACTGATTTACTCATAATTTTTACAATTTCATGAATTTCATCTTCTTCTAACGAACGGAACACGACAGTTTCATCAACGCGGTTCAAGAATTCTGGACGAAAAGCTTTTTTCAGTTCTTCTAAAATTCGCTTTTGCATGGCTTCATGGTCTTGTTTAATATCTACCACATTAAAACCAACGTTTGTTTCTTCACGCAATTCTTGAGCGCCGATATTTGAAGTCATAATCAAAATCGTATTGCGAAAATCAACGGCTCGTCCTTTTGAATCCGTCAATTGACCATCATCCAGTACTTGCAATAAGGTATTGAAAACGTCCGGATGTGCCTTTTCAACTTCATCAAGTAGAATAACTGAATAAGGTTTAGAGCGAACTTTTTCTGTTAATTGACCGCCTTCATCATAGCCCACATAGCCTGGAGGTGAACCAATCAAACGACTCGTACTGTATTTTTCCATATATTCACTCATATCCACCCGAATCATAGCATCTTCTGTTCCAAACATTGCATCAGCTAATGCTTTAGCTAATTCGGTTTTCCCAACTCCAGTGGGACCTAAGAACATAAAAGAACCAATAGGTCGGTTAGGATCTTTTAATCCACTACGAGCACGACGGATAGCACGAGCAACTGCACTAACTGCTTCATCTTGGCCAATAACTCGTTCATGTAAAACTTTTTCTAAGTCTAATAAACGTTCGCTTTCTTTTTTCTCCATTTGTTCCAATGGTACACCTGTCCATTGTGAAACCACAGCTGCAACGTCTTCTTCTGTTACTTTATCAGTAAAACCAGAAGCGGCTTTAGCTTCTTTATAAGAAACATCTTGCAATTGTTTGTTCAAAGCTTGTTCTTGTATACGTAAGCTAGCTGCTTTTTCAAAATTTTGGTTTCTGATGGCGGCTTCTTTTTCTTCTACAATTGCCAATATTTGATCTTGCACAACCGCTGTTTCAGATACTTCATCAGATTGATCCAAACGAACTTTGGCAGCTGATTCATCCATCAAGTCAATTGCTTTATCTGGTAATTGCCGTCCGTTGATATAACGAACAGAAAGCTGTACACAAGCCTGTAATGCTTCATCAGTAATTTCTACATTATGATGCTTTTCATAGCGGGCACGTAGACCTCTTAAAATTTCTACTGCTTCATCAGGCGTTGATTCGTCTACTTGCACTCTAGCAAAACGACGCTCTAACGCAGAATCTTTTTCGATATATTTTTGATATTCATCAGAAGTTGTCGCTCCGATAGTTTGCAGCTCGCCTCTAGCTAAGGCTGGTTTTAAAATATTGGAGGCATCAATCGCACCTTCTGCGCCTCCTGCACCAATCAAAGTATGCAATTCATCAATAAACAAAATAATTTGTCCATCTTGATAAATTTCGTCAATAATTTTTTTCATTCGATCTTCAAACTCACCACGGTATTTCGTACCCGCAACTAACGCACCCATATCAAGCATCATCAGTCGTTTTGTTTGCATATCTTGCGGAACTTCTCCGTTAATAATCTTTTGGGCTAGTCCTTCAGCAATTGCTGTTTTACCAACACCTGGTTCACCTACTAGAGCCGGATTATTTTTGGTGCGTCGACTTAATATTTGAATTAACCGTTTCACTTCTTTACTGCGACCGACCACTGGATCCAACCGTTTTTCACGTGCTAGTTTCGTTAAATCACGTGCTAGTGAATCTAAGGTTGGCGTACCTTCTTGTGCTTGTTGCTGTCTGCTTTGGACTGGACGACGACGATTAACTCCATTAGTCCCTTTATTTTGGTTCACACCCATTTTTTTCTTCAATAATTGGCGCATTTTAGCTAAACTTAATCCTAAATTCAGCATGATACGAGAAGCTAAAATCTCTTCGTCACGTAACAGCCCTAAAAGCAAGTGTTCAGTACCAACTTGTGGTGAACCTAGTCGCTTAGCTTCATCGCCTGCATAAGCAAAAATTTGCCTAGCTCGCGGCGAATAAGGCAAATAACCATTTACTGGATAACTAGTCATGGTACCATAACCCGTTAGGTGTTCAATTTCTTCGCGAATATCCTCTTCATTAACATTCATTTCACGTAAAGTTTTACCAGCAATGCCGTTAGGCTCGATTAACAAAGCCAACAAAATGTGCTCTGAGCCTACGGTTTGATGTTTAAAACGTTTAGCTTCTTCTTGCGCAATTTGCAAGACGTCTTTAGCACGCTGTGTAAATAATTCATCCATAAATTTTCACTTCCAATCTTCATAATTCGTAACTTAATCGTTCTAATATCCCGTGCATGATATTTGCTCGCATATTTTCTTCTTTAACAGATTTTCCTAAAACGACTTTACTGATGGTCACTAATAATAAATTACCTTCTCTTTTGGAAAGAATCCCTTCTTCGTATAATTTTTGAATGATTGCTATAGCATCTTTTTCTGAGAGTATTTGGTCGAATAATTGATTCACTTGTTCTAAAAATTGATGATAATTGGAGACTTGAACTTTTTCAATTCGAATATAGCCACCACCGCCTCGTTTACTTTCAACAGTATAGCCCCGTTGTACAGTAAACCGTGTATTAATGACATAATTGATTTGCGAAGGTACACAATTAAATAAATCTGCCATCTCAGCGCGACGAATTTCAATCATCTCGCTTTCTTCCAGAATCTTTTTCAAATAGGCTTCAATCATATCAGAAGTATTTTGATGACTCATCTGCTCGTGACCCTCCTTTGACTATTATTGACCTTTATTATAACGGATTTTTTAGCTCTTGGAAAGAAGAAGGACTTGTTATAATCAAAGACTTAGCAAAAAAATAAAAGACGACCGATGTTATTTTGCTATCGCTCGTCTTTTATTAGAATTAAGGGACTTGTACAGTATCAGCTTTATCTATATCTTGACTGACCTTATCTTCGTCATCACGTTGAACGGTAATTGTTGCTTCTTCTCCTTCTTCTACTGTAATAGGAACTTCGATTGTTTCACTATCATCTTCTGAATCTAAAACGATCTGTTCATACTGTTCGTCATCATGATCCATATCTGTAAGCCAAACGGTGATTGTCTGACTTGCCGAATCATCTTCGTCTTCATTGTCCTCGTCGTCTCCATCACCTTTAAAAGAAGCTTCTACATCTACCGTAAAACTCTTGGTTTCTGGCTCTTCCTCTTCTTCTTCACCTTTTGAAACAACCATGCTTACCGTACTTCCTTTATCTTCGGTTGAACCAGCAGATGGATCAGTGCTAATGACATCTCCTTCTTCAACTGAATCGTCAAATTCTTCTTCTTTTTCCACTTCAAAGCCGGCGTCTTTCAAGCTTTTTTCTGCTTCTGCCTCAGAATCCCCTTCTACATCAGGCACATCTACTTGTTCAGTCCCCGCGCTCACAGAAAAGACGATGGTGGTTTCACCTGGAATAACTTCTTCGCCTTCGCTAGGTGTTTGACCGATAATCGTCCCACTCGTTTGATCACTATAGCTTTGCTGGACCTCGACAGAATTATCTCCTAATCCCATCCCTCGCAAACTATTCTTAGCAGCATCTTCTGTACTACCCACAAAGTTAACCATAGATACCGGCGCAGGCCCTTGACTTACCACAAACGATACTTCAGTTTCTTCAGGTACTACTTCTTCACCTGCATCTGGGCTTTGGCTAATGATTTGCCCGGCTGGTACCGAATCATCAAATTCTTCTTCTGAGGAAATATTACTCTCTTTGAATTCTAATTCTTTTAATTTGTCTAAGGCATCATCATACGTTTGTTCTGTATAATCATCCATTTCTACTTCTGGACTACCAGAGCTGATATACAAAATAACTTCGTGAGTTCGTCTGACCTCAGCGCCTTCTTCTGGATTCGTCTTGACAATACGTCCTTCGTCTTGGTCATCACTAGGATATTCCCTTGTCTGATCGGCTGCCTGTAACCCACTTTCACGTAACTTTTCTCTAGCCGCAGATTCTGTTAACCCAGCGACTTCCGGAATAGCTACTTCCCCTCTCGAACCAGCAGAGGAAAGATACGTGCCTAAGCCGATCATAGCTAGTAATACGACTAAAATTGCTAAAAAAAGTAACCATTTTTTCTTTGGTTTTTTGGGCTTTTTTTCTTCTTTTGCTTCAGCCGCGTCCTCTTCTTTTTTAGAAGACACAGTATCTGTGATAGGCGTCAGCGCTTTTGTTTCGTTTGTCATTGCTTGTGGATGCCAAGGCGCCTCATTTCTTCGCTCAGGTGACAAAACAGTCTCTAAGTCTTTACTCATTTCTTCTGCACTTTTATAACGATCTGTGGGCTCCTTAGCCGTTGCTTTTAATACAGCATTTTCTAACGGCTGTGGTATGTTTTCATCACGAGAACGCAGCGCCGGAATCTCATCTTGAAAGTGTTTTAAAGCAATTGTTACCGCAGATTCGCCATCAAAGGGCACACTGCCAGTCAACATTTCATATAGAATAATTCCAATGGCATAAATGTCAGACTGGCTCGTTGCCATGCCTCCTCTAGCTTGCTCTGGAGAAAGATAGTGAACCGAGCCTAACATACTATTTGTTTGTGTAATTGAAGTTTCCGACAAAGCAATTGCGATCCCAAAATCGGTGATTTTTACCACGCCTTCTTCATTGAGTAAGATATTTTGTGGCTTTAAATCCCGATGAATAATTCGGTGCTCATGTGCCAAAGCAACGGCAGAAAGAATCTGTTGCATAATATTGATAATGACTGAATAATCCATGGGATAATGGATCTGGATATAGCGTTTTAAGTCCATTCCTTTCACATATTCCATGACTAAATATTGCATTCCATCTTCTTCACCTACATCATAAACAGAAACAATATTAGGATGAACTAATTCTGTAGCTGCTAGTGCTTCTCTTTGAAAGCGGCGAATCGCGTCTTGATCGTTTTGGAAGTCATAACGTAAAACTTTAATTGCTACTTCCCGATCTAAAATCAAATCGTCAGCTAAAAAGACATTGGCCATTCCGCCCATGCCAACATTGCCTTTGATTAAATATCGGCCACTCAATTTTTTGCCAATATCAAGCATCAGCAGCACCTCCAAAATCGATCATAAGTACAGTAATATTATCGACACCGCCATGATCGTTTGCTGTATCAATCATTTTTTCGACCGCTTCATCAGTAGTCGAACTAGACAAAATAAATTGGGCAATCTCATCTTCAGAAACCATGTTGGTCAAACCATCTGAGCACAAAAGTATACATTTTTTACTATCAATCAAATGAGTAGAAATATCTACTTCAATTGATCCAGGCATACCGACACTCCGTGTAACGATATTTTTTTGCGGATGGTTCGCAGCCATTTCTTTTGAAATTTCGCCCGTTTTTACTAATTCATTCACCAATGAGTGATCTTCTGTTAGTTGCATTAACCGTTGACCCATTAATGTATAAATACGGCTATCGCCTACATGTGCAATTGTAAAATCTTTTTCAAAAACTGCTGCCGCTTCAATAGTCGTTCCCATTCCAGCAAATTCAGGAGTGGCTTGGCCCTTTTGGTAAATTGCCGTATTTTCTTCTTGAATTGTTTTGATTAACCATTTAGCAGCTTTTTCACTATCAGAAATTTTGGTTTTTTTCCACTGGTCGCCAATTTCATTGACCGCTGTTTTACTAGCAACATCTCCAGCTTGGTGACCGCCCATTCCGTCAGCCAACATTGCAAGCGTATAATCTTTTTTATTTTTGAATACACCAACGTAATCTTGATTGGCACTTCGTATTTTTCCTACATTGCTTTGAAAACTGATTTTCATTGCTTTCACCTCATCGTTTTTTCCGTAAACAACTGATAAAAAAGCCGTCAGTATAATACTGATGCGGGTATATTGTTACCATCTTATCGTGTAAGCTAGGTTTCAATTGTTTGTTTAGTGGAACTTCCATTCGTTCAAATTCAGCATGTTTTTGCAAAAATTGGTCGATCACTTGTTGATTTTCTTCAGTTAAAATCGTACATGTGCTATAAACTAGAATTCCAGAAGGTTTTAATGTTGGTGCAACACTTTCCAGAATCTCTAATTGAATTTGGGCTAATTTAGGTAAATCATCGGGTTTTTTCACATATTTTATATCAGGTTTACGACGCATCAAACCTAAACCTGAACAAGGTGCATCAACTAAAATCCGATCAAAAGATGTTGCAGCAAAAGTATTGCTTACTTTTCTGGCATCCAATTGCCTAGTATTTACCACATCTTCAACTTGCATCCGAGCAGCATTTTCTTTAATCAATTGGATTTTATGTTCATGAATATCGAGCGCGGTCACACGACCATTTTCTTGCGCATCTAAAAAAGAAGCAATATGAGTAGTCTTCCCACCTGGAGCAGAGCAGGCATCTAACACTTGCTGCTGCTTTTCAATTTGTAATGCGGGTGCCACCAGCATAGAGGTTTCATCTTGAACCGTCAATAGCCCTTCTTTAAATAACCGACTTTTACCAACAAACCCCTTTTCTGCTATAATACCATATTCAGAAACTGTACTTTCCGTAGCATCGATTCCTTCTGCTGCTAAACTGTCTAATGCCTCTTCTCGTGAGATTTTACGTGTATCCACTCGCAGACTCACATGACTGGGTGAAAATAAAGAAAGGCCTAATTGTTTTGTTTGTTCGAATCCAATTTCTTCTGTCAGTCTTTCGGTTAGCCATTTTGGCATACTAATTTGAGTAGCTAGCCGATTTATTGGATCACTTATTTGAGAAGGATCTGGCAGCCCTTGACGTTTAACGTTACGCAAAATACCATTAACGAATTTACCAATCCCTGCATTCCCTCGAACTTTGGCAATTTCGACTGCTTCATTTAAAACCGCATGGTCCGGGACGCGGTCAAGATAATAAAGTTGGTATAATGATAGTTCTAACAGTAACTTTACCCAAGCGTCTACTTTTTTGGCTTTAGCAATAAAGGGCTGTAAATAAAATTCAAGTAATAACTGCCGACTAACCGTTCCATATACCAGCTCGGTCAATAATCGACTATCTTGATCGCTAAGTTGCCCTTTTTCAATTTCTTCTTTTAAAAGAAGATTAGAATAGGCGCCACCCTTTTGGATTCTTTCTAACGCTTGCAGTGCAGCATAACGAACCGTTTTCTTAGCATCATATTTCATTTTGACCCACCTGTTCGCCCACCATTACTTTTTGTCCTGTGCCATTTAAAAATTCCGATATTTTTTGCTTAGCTTTCCCGGCCGGTTGCAGTTCCTCAATGGCTAGGACAGTTTGCTGAGCGCATGCAATCCATAATTGGCTCTTAGTACGACGAATAATCGTTCCTGGTTGCTCCCTTGATGTTTCTTCTAAAGGAGAAACATCCCAAATTTTCCAACGACTGCCTTGATAGGTCGTATAGGCAATGGGCCATGGACGCATTCCTCTTACTTTTTGATCAATCTCCTGAGCCGTTTGTTCCCAATTAATTGCTTCTTGTTCTCGTTTGATATTAGGTGCAAAACTAACCTGTTCTTCATCTTGGGCAACTGAACGTAATGACCCAGCAAGAATTTGTGGTAATGTTTTAAGCAGCAGGTCACGTCCTACAAAACTTAATTTAGTAAACATCGCTCCTACATCATCATCACTCTTAATTGGTATTGCTTTTTGCGCATAAATGCCGCCTGCGTCCATTTTTTTAACCATATCCATAATTGAAACGCCAGTTTCCTCTTCACCATTTATAATCGCATAATGGACCGGTGCACCGCCGCGATATTTGGGCAACAATGAAGCATGAACATTAAGCGCACCATGGGCTGGAATTTGCAATAATTTTTCGGGTAAAAATTGACCAAACGCTGCTGTAATAATTACATCAGGCTGCAAAGTTGCAATTTCTTCCATTTCTTTTGAACCACTGATTTTTTCAGGTTGTAAAACTGAAATACCCAGTTCTAAAGCCTTATTTTTAACAGGAGAAGCAATGATGTTCTTCTTACGACCCACAGGACGGTCAGGTTGAGTAACGACCGCAGCTACTTCATAACCAGCAGTTACTAATCCTTCTAAAATAGGTACAGAAAATTCTGGGGTTCCCATAAATACAATTTTCGTCATTTTTATTCTCCTTTAAATAAAGTTTACTGGTTCATTGTCAATTGCTACATATAAACCTTTTCGTTGATCTTTTTGTGATTCATTGAGTATTTGTTTCAGCATTTGAGAAAGTGCGGGTTCTTTTTTATATTTTATAACCATCTGATATTGATAACGGTTCTTCACCCGCGCAATCGAAGCCGGAGTAGGACCTAAAAGAATACTTTCAGGGCTTAAGCCCGTTTTGACCACTTGGCCAATTTGAAACATTTTTTTAGCAGCTACTTGTTCTTCTTGGTGGCTACAGGTGATTTTCACGGTAAAATAATAAGGTGAATAACTGCTTTGATGCCGCAAAAACATTTCTTGTTCGTAAAAAGTTTCATAATCTTGTTTTTGTGCTAAAACAATCGCGTGATGTTCAGGATTAAAAGTCTGAATAAGCACTTCTCCCGCTTTTTTAGCTCGTCCAGCACGACCTGCGACTTGTGTCAACAACTGAAATGTATGCTCACTTGCACGAAAATCAGGCAGATTCAAGGCCGTATCTGCATTCAATACACCAACCAAAGTAATATTGGGATAATCTAATCCTTTAGCAATCATTTGAGTCCCTAGTAAAATATCTGCTTCTTGAGCGCCAAACTTTTGTAAAATTTGTTCATGTGCACCCTTTCGTCGTGTTGTATCAACGTCCATTCGCAAGATACGAGCTGTTGGAAATAATTCTTGCAATTCTTCTTGTACTTTTTGCGTTCCGGTACCATAGTAACGAATTTTATTACTCCCACATTCTGGACAATGCTGCGGAATCCGCTCTTCATGCCCACAATAATGGCAGCGCATCGTCTTAGTATCCATATGCAAAGTCAATGAAATATCGCAATTAGGACAAGGTAGTACATATCCACAGTCGCGACACATAACAAAGGAAGAATAACCTCTACGGTTTAACATTAAGACAGATTGCTCTTTTTTTTCCAAACGATCAGCAATTTTATTTTGTAAATCTTGCGAGAAATTACTCGTATTTTTTCTTTCATACTCTTCTTTTAAATCAACAACTTCTATACTAGGTAAATTTGCAGCTGGATCTGCCCTTTTGCGCAATAAAAGTAATTGATAAACATTTTTCTGAGCACGGGCGCGCGATTCCAAGGAAGGCGTCGCACTTCCTAGTACTACCGGACAATGATGGTAGTTTCCACGCCAAATTGCTAAGTCTCTGGCATGGTAACGTGGCGCTTCATCTTGTTTATAAGAAGATTCGTGTTCTTCGTCAACAATAATAACACCAATATTCTCCAGTGGAGCAAAGATAGCTGAGCGAGCGCCCACAACTACTTGAGCTTCGCCGCGTTCAATCTTGCGCCACTCATCATAGCGTTCCCCTTGGCTTAGTCCACTGTGTAATACAGCTACTGCTTCACCTAAGCGGCTTTTAAAACGTTCTACCATCTGAGGTGTCAATGCAATTTCTGGCACCAACATAATCGCCGTTTTGCCTTTATCCAAAACAGTTGAAATCGTCTGCAGATATACTTCTGTTTTTCCGCTTCCCGTGATTCCTTCTAACAAAAATACATCATCATTAGCCTTTTCTTCAGCTGCAAGAACCGCTGTTACAGCCTGTTGCTGCTCTTGATTTAACGCTAGTGCTGCTGTCTTTTTAAAGGTTCTTCCTTGATAAGGGTCACGGTAGGCCTCTACCTCTTCAAAAGATAACCACCCCTTCTTTTCTCCTTGTTTCAATACAGTTGAAGTTATCCCTTGTTTAGTGTAAAAAGCTGCCGGCTGATGAGCATTCACTTTTAATAATTCCACTAGTTGTTTTTGACGCAATGCTCGTTGGTTTATTTGTTGATCAATATCTGCTCCATTATTTTGAGTCAATCGGCTATTAACATAGCGAATTTTTTTTACCTTATTTTTCTTTTTAACCACATAACGAAGCTCCACAATATTTTCTTGTCTTAGCTTCTTTAGTTGCTTTAGTATGCCCAACTTTTCTGCTTCTTGCCAATCAATTTCATCGCTTTGCGAGAAATATTGTTGTTTAATCGGATGTGAAGGATCTTTTAATACTATTTTTTTTTCATATTCAGCTTTCATTACGCTTGGCAACATCGTTTGAAGACAAGTGATCTTAAAAGCATAGGTTGTCTCTTTCATATAATCTGCTAAAGCTAACAGTTCTTGGTTCAAAACAGGAGACAAATCTAACATGCGGATAATTGGTTTAAGTTTTTCTGGATATGTACTTGTTTGCTTCAATACTGTCACAAAGCCTTGGATATGACGATTTCCTTCGCCAAAAGGAACTTCTACCCGCATCCCTACTTCAATGACATCAGATAGTTCTTCTGGCACAATATAGGTAAACGGCTGATCCGTCTGCATTGTTGGCACATCTACAATAACTTCAGCAAATAATGTCATGTCGATTTCTCCTTTCTGATCTATTTTACTAAAAAACCACGTGTTTGTCTCTATTGTCTAATAAAATTAAGATTTGACGGCCTCTTTTCGGTTATTTAACTGTTATTTTTAAAAGAATAGGACAGTAATATCGGTAAAGACAAAACAAAAATACCCGAACTATATTTGACGAGATTCGCTCCTTGTCTTAAATTACGACAAGGACCTGCTAAAATGCAGGAGTAATCTCTCTATAGTTCGGATATTTTATTCTTAAAAAGACTTATATCACAGCCTTTAATAGATTAAGATCTATTATCTTCGCGGATACGATCTTCTAAGTCCTTTTGTTCCTGTTCTTTTTGTGCTTGTTTTTCTTCTTCTTGCATTTGTAATCTAGCACGTTTTAATTCAGGATTTGGATCATTGACGACCGTTTGTGCATCAATTTCTTCTAAGGCTTTCCCAACATTTTTAACTGAATCAAACTGATCTAAAGTTGGATTTGCACCCTCATCTAATTCATGAGCGCGTTTACTAGCCAATAGTACCAATGAATACTTGGAATTAACCGATTCGAGTAATGAATCGATTGAAGGTTTTAACATCATAATATTACAACTCCTCTAACATTTTTCTATATTTTCCAATGACACGTTCGACTCGAAAATGTTCACTTGAAATAATACTTTTAATTCTTTCTACTGCCTTGGGCACTTCATCATTGACGACTGCATAATCATAAGAAGCCATCATTTCAATCTCTTCTCTTGCAACTTTCATACGCTCATCGATGGTATCCTCTGAATCAGTACCACGGCCGGTGATTCTCAAACGTAACTCGGCCAAATCAGGTGGCGTTAAAAAGATAAACACCCCATCTGGCACTTTTTCTTTCACCTGCAAAGCTCCCTGAACTTCAATTTCTAAAAAAACATCCTTGCCTTTATCCAACGTTTTTTGTACGTAAGGTAAAGGTGTACCATAGTAATTACCTACATATTCAGCGTATTCCAGCATCTGTCCTTTTTTAATCATCTGCTCGAATTCTTTTTTTGTGCGAAAGTAATAGTCTTCTCCCTCAATTTCTCCGATCCGCTGGTTGCGGGTGGTCATAGAAATCGAATATTGAAAGTCATTATCTTCACTATCAAATATTGCTTTGCGAACTGTTCCTTTTCCGACTCCGGAAGGACCAGATAAAACAATCAATAATCCCCGCTCTGTCATAATGACGTCCTTTCCCTATTGGTCTTGCTTAACGTCTATTTTGCACTTTTTTTCAGCAACTTTCAAGAATAACTTTATTATAACGGGTTGTACGGTAAAAAACTAGTTTAACATCTTTTTTTAATTGAAACGTTGTTTGTTCGGAAATATCACAGAAATTTTTTGTTTATTTTTATTAAAGGATAACTAATAAGCTTACTTCAAAAATAAAATTATGCTTTACATCGCTGCTACTGCTTGTTTTAACGCCTCAAATTCTTCATTACTTAATGTGATTCCTTTGCCCATCTTTTCATGTTCAGGACTCCAGTCACGTAAATCAAACTTAGGCGGCCGGCCATTCCAACTAACAATATTCAATTCCTTGCGCCAGCCTTTCGCATTTTCTGATAAAACCGCAACTTCTTCTAGGATTTCATACGAAAAATCTTTTGCCATTTGCTTTCCCTCTTTTCTTTTTATTCAACGTTCATTATTAATTACGCATTTTTTGGTTCTTTCTTTTGTAAAAATCGAAAAAATTTTACTGTAATAAATAAAACCGCAGATTTTTCAACAAACCAACTAGGAATTTCCGTTTCCTTTTCTAAAAGTTCGTTAATAGTTACAAATTGATTCTTTTTGGAAAGCAAGAAATATTCTTTATGATAAACTTCGACCCATTCGGTAAAAGAAAGCGCTGCTTCTACTGGTGGGTAGGTTTTTTCTCTTGCAGTAGTAAGTGCAGTCACAAACTGGTCTTTTGTATAGACTTTGTCAGGTAGAAGCGACAAAAAGCGTCCCATTAGTTCAACAAATGCCATCCCAACTTGTTCTAAAGGAACTTTTTTAGCATAAAGTTTATAAAATTTATGCCAAAAACTCCTCTCTTGCAGCCAAGCATATTCATGGTCTGGCAATTTTGAGATAAACAATTGCCAATCTGTTTGCCAATTCGTTTCGTTGGTAAAAGTATACCAAAAACCGGTGTAGTGATGAAAATATTTCATCGTTTCTAAATACCCTAATTGTTCATTTATTGTAGACCGTTTACTATCAAAAATCAAAAAACTCCCCAACGACCAGGGGGAACGAAGAGTGAGGTTGGCAACATCTTCTGGTACAGTGGTTTTCTTACGAATACCTGGGCCCTTTGCATCCATACAGATGCATTCTGTTGCTCCATGTGAAAGTGCTACATCCATTGGGAAATCATTGCGGTAACCTCCGTCAATATAATCCTCTCCTTTGATCTGTATCGGCTGCATCGCTGGAAAAAAAGCTGCCGAAGCTACTAACCATTCCCACGACTGCTTAACTGGTCCAACAGCAACGACCTTTTCCTTTAAGCCCCGCAAACGTGTCGTGCATATAAATAATTGTGCGGGAAACTCTGCCCATTTCTTCGCATCCAATGTATGACGTAGCAATTCTTGCAGTGGCCGAGCGCTGATCCCTTGTTCTTTAAGTGCTGATATGCTAAGCGAACGGAGTTGGCGAACTAACTGATGGAAGGAATGGTTATCAGCAGCAGCTTTAGGAAATGCTAGAATTTGTTCCGTACTGATTTGATACCAAAGCTGTTGGGCTTTCTTTTCATCATTCATCATCATAAGGGCCGCGTTTAGCGCACCCACAGAAGTAGCTGCAATCAATTCAAAAGTGATGCCTAATTCTTTTAATGCCCGCCAAGCACCAATCTGATACGCACCCCGCGCACCGCCACCACTTAAAACTAGTGCTGTATGATAATATAACTTTTTTGTTAATCCTTCTTGGTCTTGTTGGTAACCTTGAGAGATTAGCTCAGTCAGTATGGTTTCTTTAGCTGAAAAAGAAAGCGTCACTGTCTGAACAAATCGACTACGAGCAAATACATCGATAGCTTGTAAGATCGTATTCCAAGAAGTGTGTTCAAGTGGTCCACACAAAATATTTGTGACCTTTATTTGTCTATCCTCTAACTTTACGTTGAAAAAAATAAGCTGTTTTTGTACAACCGTGTACCAACAATGTTCTTCGTAAACAGCTTGAGCCATGTCCTTTTTAGCAGCAGAATGAGTGGCATAAAAAGGAAAAATCAACTTTGTATTATGCAAAAGAGCGGGTTTTTTATTAAGCATGGAAACATACAATTTTTTAAATTTCACCAGGTTAACCCCCTAAAAAGAAACTGAAGTTATCACTTAGTTATTATTATAAGCTTTCCATTAAATATTTGAAAGCGCATTAGGTAAGTATCTATATTACTTTGTGTAATAAACATTTAAACGAAACGAAACAAGCATTTTTCTAAAATTTATTGTAAAATATAAGTAGACGGAGTTGGGAAAAGGAGGGACATTTGTAATGGTTGATTTTATCTATGTACATATTGACAACATCAGCAATGCCGTTTTGACCCAAGGTTTTTCTGCCACTGATTTTCATCAAGGAATCGTTCATCACCCGCAAAACCTATTGTTATTAGACCCTTCTAGTGAACTCGGTGAATATGAAGCGCACACCGCCATGAAAACCATCCGTGGCAGCGAAGCCGTCAAAAACTATTTTCAAACAGCGGATAAAAAAAGAGTCACCGGCACCAATAAATGGATTGATTTTACTGATATCATGATGTTAAAAGAGTTAACTCCTACAGAAATTTCCGAGTTGTTGTATTTTGGTCATATGAAGTCTCATCTTCATTCACCTTTTTTTTATAAATTACAAAATAACTTTGCTTATTTTGATCTACAGGAGGAACTTTCACGCGTTTACTATCGTTATCTAGACGAATTTTATCAAGTTTTATCAAAGAAACTCACCCACCTGGTATCAGAAGTCTTAAATTCAAGACGTTCTCTTTTCCAAAAAAACAAAGCTATTGAACCCTTACCACTTCAAATTGTCAAAACGCTGAGTGATATTATGAAAGAAGGGTTGGTCTTTTCTTTCAAACAAACAGAGATTCAAAATAAAAAATATCAGATCCCTCTATTTTTAGTTGAAGATACTCATATTCGCATGGGGAACCCAACTTTTAAAAATGATGCACTTATTGGATACTTAACTTATTATACTTCTAAAAACATGTGGGACTTGGATATCAATAAAGAAGATTTGGACTTGTGGACCTTACCAAATACAACACATTAAATAGAAAAAAGGCGGATCATAAATGACACGCCTTTTTTATTATTCTACAATCTCTTTTACCGTTATTTCTTCACTCAATTTCGCCCAATGATTGGTCGGACCATGCCCAGAACCAACTGAAATGCCCTCTTCTATAGCACCTTGGATAAATTTTTTAGCTATGATGACTGCTTCTTTAAAGGTGCTATTTTTAGCTAGTTCTGCTGTTATACAAGAAGAAAACGTATCTCCCGTGCCATGGGTATTTTTTGTTTGAATACGCGGCGCACTCAGTTGAAAAGATGATTTATCTTCCATTAATACAAAATCTGTCGCTTCTTTACCATCTGAATGGCCGCCTTTAATGATAACGTTTCTTGCGCCCATCTTTTGTAAAGTAGCGGCTGCTTTGCTAATCTCTTCTTTATTTCTTATCTTACTTCCCGTTAGAACTTCAGCTTCCGGTAAATTTGGAGTAATAGCATAGGCTTGTGGCACAAGTTCTGTTTTAATTGTTTGAATGGCTTCTTTTTGTAGTAAAGGATGTCCTCCTTTAGCAACCATAACAGGATCTACAATTAACGGCCCAAATGAAAAATTTCGATAATTGTCAGCAACTGCTTGTACATGATCTTGGTCAAACAACATGCCTGTTTTAGCTGCTTGAATCTGAAAATCATCTGCTAAAGAAGCAAATTGAGCATTAATAAAAGAGCAAGGGATCGGCAAACTTTCTTGCACCCCTTGAGTATTTTGAGCTGTCAGTGCGACCAGAATACTCATGCCAAAGACTTTTCTAGCTTGAAATGTTTTTAAATCTGCTTGAATACCTGCGCCTCCGCCCGAATCTGATCCTGCAATTGTTACAACTTGCGGTGTTTGCATCTAATCTCCCTCCAATTGAGCAAATTTATCTTTCATTTGACGAACTTTTTGGCCAATATTCTTAGCTTGCATGATTTCGCTTACCACAGCGATCCCCTGGATTCCTGTATGTTCAAATTCTGCGATTCGCTCTTCTGTTATACCA
Organism: Tetragenococcus koreensis; assembly: GCF_003795145.1. Lineage (GTDB taxonomy): Bacteria > Bacillota > Bacilli > Lactobacillales > Enterococcaceae > Tetragenococcus > Tetragenococcus koreensis. The sequence continues at coordinate 2,136,461 of NZ_CP027786.1, forward strand.
CCGATAGCAACCACAGGAATCGATACTTGCTGAGTAATTTGTTGCAGTGTTTCTAACGAAGTAGCCTTGGTTGTTACTTTAGTGGTCGTTGGAAATATCGCCCCTACCCCTAAATAATCTGCTCCTGCTGCTTCTACCTTTTTCGCCTGAGCTACACTTTTGACAGAAACGCCTAGGATTTTATCTCCGATAATTTTTCTAGTCACAGCTGTTGGTAATTCATCATCACCAATATGCACCCCAGCAGCGTCAACTGCTAAACAAATATCTGCCCGGTCATCAATAATCAATGGAATTTGGTAACGGTCCGTCACTTGTTTCACTTTTTTTGCTAACTCATAATAAGCACACGTTGTGAGCTCTTTTTCTCGTAATTGTACCAATGTCATACCATTTTCACAGGCTTCTTCAATTTTTTGTAAAAATACTTCTTCTGTCTCTTCATAACGAGCAGTGACTAAATATAAATTCAGGTCTGCTTTCATTGCTTTCTTCCTTTCGTTTGGTTGAACCAGTTTTGATTTAACGTTTTTAAAAGGGATAATTGGTTTAACGTTTCATGACGAAAGTCTGCCAAACCGTATACTGGCCCTAGATTCTCACTAGTATATTCACCACAAATATTCAAATAGCTAAGAGCAAAAATGACAGCTGATAAGTTATCAATTTGTTCTCCCAGTAAAGCTGCAATCAGTGCGCCTAAAAGATCCCCGCTTCCGATAAAACGTTGCAGTTCCTCTACACCGTTTTCCATAACCCAGGTACCTTTTTTTGAAACAATCACATCTTTTTTCCCGGTTGCAAGATAAGTAACAGCCGGATCTTGCTGTTTTAAAGCCCCAATCAACTCTTCTAACTCATCTTCTGATTGATCAGACGAGCTACTATCGACGCCCTTGCCTGTTGTTTTAAGACCACAAAACGCACGCATTTCTGAAATATTCCCTTTTAAAACATTAGGTTTTTGCCTAGCCAGTTGTTGCGCTAATTGTTGCGCTATGGGTGCACTTGTCGCGCCCACAATATCAACCACAAATGATTTTTCTTCTTTTGCCATTTTTGCAGCTGTCAAAAGTGTATTTTCTCTTTCCTTCGATAGGCTGCCAAGATTCAGCAGCAAACTATCCGTTTGCTTAAAAAGAGCGGGAAATTCCCTAACGTCATTAGTCATAATTGGTTGAGCATCGATATATAACAACGCATTTGCCATTGTCTCTATAGTGACATTGTTTGTTATACAATGAACCAACGGAGATTGCCTTAGTGGAAATACTTCTCTTGCCATTTCTGCAAAATGTTTCATCTAATCATCCTTTTCTAATCAAACAGCGTTTTCATTTGGCGAAAAATAGATAAATGTTGCGCTTTTTTCCAAATCAATCCAGCAGCAACAGAACCTAACACAGCAGCACCTAAAAAACGCGGAGTATAAAGCAACCAGTATAATTGATTGCTTGTTCCAGTAAAGAGAATCATGACAGGATAAGATAATAACGACCCAATGATTCCTGTTCCGATAACCTCTCCTGCTATCGAGCCATAAATACTGCTGGTCATCCGATAAAATAAACCTGCTAGAAAAGCACCAAACACCGCTCCTGTCAAAGCAAGTGGGGGTGCTCCTAAAAGAATCATACGGATAATCCCACAGATAAAAGCCATCCCCGTAGCATACAGTGGTCCCACCAGCGCACCTGCTAACACATTGATAACACTAGACATGGGCGCCATTCCTTCAATACGAAAAATGGGCGATAAAACCACATCTAAAGCAATCATAATTGCCAAATAAGTTAGCTTTCTTACTTTCTTATGTTCCATTCGTATTATTCCTTTCAAATTAATGCATACTCATAGACTTTTGGTCTTTTGGGATAAATACAGTTGGAAATACTTTTTCAAAAATCAACAAAATAACAATTGCAGCTAAAGCGGTCAGAAGTGCATTTGTGCCATTTATTACCAAGGAATAAATCACCGGTGACAAGCCCCACATTGCGTACTGTCCCCAAAAAATATACCCCGCTACAAAATGCCAGAAATAACGAGCAAACGTGCCCACTAGACAGGCACTAATAATAGCAAAGCGAGCTTGTCCGTGATTTTCCGCTTGAATCGATTTGTGTAATCTTGCTGCAAAAAAGCCAGCAAACCCCGCAAACGGGTAAGCTAAAATATATTCAATCAAAACTTGGGCAACACTTAAATAAATAACTTGACCTAAAGGAAAATGCAAAAACCCCCAGATTAGCCCTGCAAGCATCGCAGGTTTCACTCCACGACGCAACGCATACACAGTTAAGGTAATTTGTCCTAACGATATAGAAAAGGTCGTTCCCATACCTGTAGGTAAAAAAGAAAGCATAATACTTAATGCAGCAATGATCGTTCCTTCTATCCAAATTTTCGTATTTGAACGCATAACAAAAAACTCCTCCTTTTAGAATCATTTCAATTCACAAAGGAGAAGTATATTTTACTTCAACTCGTCACAATTCCTACGTTCGAATGATCGAAACAGGTACGAAGGGTTTAGAGAGTGTACTCAATCTCAGTCCATATGGACTCCCCTTTGCGAGCAGATTCTATTTAATTATTTACAAACACAGCATAACATATTTTTACAAAAAAACACAGTTAACTCTTATTTAGGACTTGAAAACATCGTCACTTATTCAAATAAATCGTTTTAAATTCATTCAGTAAAATTAATTTTCTTGGGTCGCTTTTTCCCCTTCTTCAGCATAACTTGTATCATTAACTGATTCTAATGAATAATTGCCGTCTTTATATTTAACAATACAGACACTTGCGTTGTCTAAACCATCTTCAGGAGCTTTAAAATCGTCAAATAAGGTGTCTAATAGCGCAGTAATACTAAGCCCATGTGAGGTAACCAAAACATTACCAGATCCGCTTTCTTGTGCTTCATCTGTTACAATCTGATCCAAACTTTCCGTCAAACGATCAGTGATCGTTTCATAATCTTCTGCCGGCCAATTTACCCCTTCTTCAACACCTTCTTCTGCCATCTGTTCTTGATCTAATTCCGCTACACTATCAGCAAAAACTTCTGGATCCATATTCGCTTGAAATTCCTCTAAAGAAACCCCTTGCTTATCGGCAACATCTTGCCACATTGAGTCATTTAGATCCCCTTCATAGGTACCAAAATTAAATTCTCGTAGCCCGCTATCTTTTTGTACTTGAAGATCTTTTGATTGCTCATTTTCTGCTAAAATCAAATCCGCTGTCTGAATTGCACGACCACTATCACTGGAATAGACACCTTGAAATTCAATATCTTTTAACCCAATCCCGGCATCTGTAACCACTTCTTCTCCTGCTGGCGTTAATACTGCATCTGACCACCCTTGCACTCGATCAGTGGTATTTAACATGGTTTTCCCATGACGGACAAGATACAATGTCAATTCATTATCATCTGAGGCTTGACTTGCCTCTGTAGTCTCTGTAGTTTGCGTTTGTTCTGCTTGTGTACTTTCTCCATTCTGACAACCTGATAATAGCATGACAAATGATAATGCAATACTGCTCTTTATTAATAACTTCTTCATTTTCTATTCCCCTATTCTTTTTTTATTTGCCAATAATGAAGACTTCCTTCCTCCTTTCCTGTAAAAAAATAAAAAAACCCACAATTAACCCTCAAATAGGGATAATCGTAGGTTATGCTCCTTACGGATAACATTCCAGCTTCATTATTAACAATGTACGTTGAAAAGGCTATCATAATAAATAACGACTGTCAACCCAACTTTACAAAAGAACAAACTTCTAACCATTCTGATCGAGTAGTGAAAAAAGAAAAACATTGTTCATCCAACCAATAGGTAATTAATCAATACAAAATGTTGTGACATAAGTCTTTTGGATAATAAAATATCCGAACCATAAGAGAGATTCCTCCTGCGATTACTCGCCAAATTAAATCTCATCAAATATAGTTCGGATATTTTTGTCTTGGTTTTACTTATGTCACAGTACCTTTTTGCCTCTTTATTCTTACAAATTAACCTTTGATTCAAACAATGGGCTCACTGGTTTATTTTCATGGATTCGTTTGATTGCTTCAGCGATCAAATCGCAAACACTGATTTCATCAAGTTTATCAATTTTACGTTCTTCTGGTAAATTAATAGAATCTGTTACTACTAAATGTTCAATCGCAGAATCAGAAATACGTTGTAATGCTGGTCCAGACAATACAGGGTGAGTACAAGAAGCGTAAACGCTAGTAGCGCCAGCCTCTTTCAGCGCATTCGCTGCAAGGGTAATCGTACCAGCTGTATCAATCATATCATCAATAATCACGCAGGTTTTCCCTTCAACATCACCTATAATGTTCATTACTTCTGCCACATTTGCACGCGGTCGACGTTTATCAATAATCGCAATAGGCGCTTTTAAGAATTCTGCTAATTTACGTGCACGAGTTACACCCCCATGATCGGGTGATACAACAACTACGTCATCGCCCTTAATGCCACGATCAATGAAATAATTAGCAATTAATGGTGCACCCATCAAATGATCAACTGGAATGTCAAAAAATCCTTGAATCTGAGCAGCATGCAAATCTAATGTAACTAAACGATCAGCACCAGCTTTTTCGATCATATTAGCCACTAGTTTAGCAGTAATTGGTTCGCGCGCGCGAGCTTTACGGTCTTGCCGAGCGTAACCATAATAAGGCATCACCACATTGATCGTTTTTGCACTGGCACGTTTTAAGGCATCAATCATAATCAAGAGTTCCATCAAATTATCGTTGACTGGACTGCTGGTCGATTGAATAATGTATACATGCGCTCCCCGAATACTTTCTTCGATGTTAACTTGGATCTCACCATCGCTAAATTGTTTAACCGTACACTTTCCTAATTCTACACCCACAGCTGCAGCAATTTTTTCCGCTAATGGCTTATTTGAATTTAGCGCAAAAATCTTTAATCTTGGATCAAAATAATGATTGGACATGAGGACCTCCACTTTCTATACATTCCAACGAACCCTTTATTCGTCTTAAATAGTTTGCTTACGTTGCTATTATAATGTTTATAACTGGTTAAAACAAGGTATTAGCAGAAGATTCTTGCAGAGGAAAGTAAAAATAAATAAAAAAAGGAGCTATGACGTAAGCCCTTTTGATAATAAAATATCCAAACTATAAGAGAGATTGCTCCTGCGATTACTCGTCGCACAAAACACTGCTCCTGCGATTACTCGTCGCACAAAACACTGCTCCTGCGATTACTCGTCGCAAATCCACAACGATTAGCAAATTTCAATAAATATAGTTCGGATATTTTTAAATTGTTTTCGCTTATATCACAGCCCCTTTTTATTATTATTGTAAAAAGGGTAACCTTTTAGCATAGCCTTCTTTGTTTACTTGTCGAGCACGAGCAATCGCCATATCATTTTCAAAAACATCGTCTGTAATTGTTGAACCTGCAGCTAGACAAGTATTACTAGCGATATTTACTGGTCCAATCAGATTCACTGCTGAGCCAATAAAACTATGATCGCCGACCGTTGTATGATGCTTATTTTTACCATCATAATTGACAAAGACAGTTCCACAGCCAACGTTAATTTCTTTACCTAATGTAGCATCGCCCACATAGGTTAAATGACCAACTTTAGTCTTTTCGCCAATCACAGCATTTTTTATTTCAACAAAGTTACCAACATGTGCTTGCTGATGAACTTCAGCTTTAGGACGTAAATGAGCGTAAGGGCCCACATCTGCTCCTGAACGAACAATGCTTTCTTCAACAGTAGAAGTTTTCACGACGACATTATCTTCAATCACGCTATCAGTAATTTGTGAGTTCTGGGTAATCATGCAATTTTCGCCAATCGTTGTTTTACCCTTTAATGCAACGCCGGGTTCTATCACGGTTTCTGCACCAATTTTTACTTCCTCATCAATATAAGAAGTATTTGGATCAATAAATGACACACCGTTACGCATGTGTTTGCGATTAATTCGTTTACGCATGATTTCATTTGCTTGCGCTAGCGCGACTCGATCATTAACACCAATAGATTCCTCAAAATCATTGGTTTGATAAGCAGCAACTATATGGCCGTTATCTTTTAAAATTTCGATAATGTCTGTCAAATAATATTCTCCTTGGGCATTATCAGTCGTGATATTATCTAATGCTTCAAACAAAAGTTCGTTATCAAAACAATAGGTTCCCGTGTTAATTTCTTTCACTTGCGCTTCTTCAGGAGAGGCGTCTTTTTGTTCAACAATTTTATCTACAATTCCCACGCGATCACGTAAAATTCGACCGTAGCCGTTTGGATCGTCAGCTTGGGCAGTTAAAATCGTTGCTGAAGCATTTTTACCTTGGTGATATTCAAATAATTGATCCAAAGTCTCACTAGTTAAAAGTGGCGTATCGCCACTAATTACCAAGGTTGTTCCTTTTTTTTCTTTTAAAAAATCAGCAGCTTGCATAACTGCATGCCCTGTACCTAACTGTTCAGCTTGCAATGCATATGCGCTCCGTGCACCAAGTTGAGCTTTTACTTCATCAGCGCCATGACCAACAATTGTTACAACTTCACGCGGTTTAACTTCTTCGACACGATTCATAATATGTTCGACCATTGGCTTACCGCAAACTGGATGTAATACTTTATATAGCTTTGATTTCATTCGCGTCCCTTTACCAGCAGCTAGTATAATTGCGTAACGTTCGTCCACCTGTCTCACTCCATTTTTAATTTTTGCTTGTTTAAGTGTAGCCCACTTGTTTGGACTTTTCAACCAATGAGACAAAATTATAGGTAGACCAATTTTTAATCAGCCGAAAAAGCGAGTGATCTCTTCGGCAGCTGAATCTACTGAATCCGAAGCATGAATCAGATTTCTTGTCTTATCCATGCCCAGGTCTCCTCGTAATGTGCCCATTTCTGCTTCCATAGGATCAGTTGCCCCTACAATTTTTCTAGTCTGTAAAACGGCATTATCTCCTTTAAGTACCAACAATAACACCGGACCTTCTGTCATGTACGAGACAAGACGAGGAAAAAAAGGCTGCTCTACCAATTGATGATAATGTTCACGCAGTTGCGTTTGCGTCAGTGTCTCTTTTTTAATCGAAGAAATTTGCAGCTGTTTATCTTCAAAACGTTGGATGATACGGCCAACCAAGCGACGAGATAAGCCGTCAGGTTTTATAATTACTAAGGTTTGTTCCGCCATTAAATTACGCTCCTAATATTTTATTTCATAACCAGGTTTACCATTACATCTTTTTAGTCATCAAAGTAATTACCAGGAATTACTTTGATTGTTTTCGTCTGTGTATCCACATCTTTGACATACAGCAGCGAATCGTAATCAGTGACCGCTCGTTTTCCTTTAAAATTAGCTTCGGCAAAGACACTAACGCCCACCAGTTTAGCATCAAATTCATCGATCAAGCCTTGCATTCCATTGATCGTTCCGCCGCCTTTCATAAAGTCGTCAACCACTAACACACGTGAACCTCGTGCCAAACTACGCTTAGATAACTCCATTTTTTCAATTCGTTCTGAAGACCCAGAAACATAGTTGACACTAACTGTTGATCCTTCGGTAATTTTTGAATCTCTACGTACAATTACAAATGGAGCATTTAAATAATAGGATACAGCTTGAGCAATTGGCACGCCTTTGGTCGCCACTGTCATCACAGCATCCACTTTTTCGTTCACATACTTTGAAGCGATAATTCGCCCAACTTGCCGCAGCAACTGGGGTTGTCCTAATAAATCGGTCAAATAAACATAGCCACCTGGTAGCAAACGATCCTGCTCAGATAAACGTTCAGCTAACGCATCAATATATTCTTTGGCTTCTTTTTTTTCAATGACTGGAACAAAAACCACGCCCCCAGAAGCACCTGGAATAGTTTCTAAAATACCTGTTCCTCTATCTTTAAATGTTTTTTTTGCGATCGTTAAATCTTCGCTAATTGATGATTTTGCTGATTCATAACGTTTGGAAAAAAACGTTAGCGGAATTAATTCATGGGGATGTTCCAACAAATAATGCGTCATGTCAATCAATCGTTCACTGCGACGAACCTTCACACCCTTCAGCTCCTTTTTTTAGTTTAGTCTTTTTAATTATAAAGGTTTTTCTAAATTTACGCGAGTATTTTTTGCGTTTTTCTAAAAATTGTTCGTCATTTGTATAAATCAATTAAAAAAACAACAGAAAACCTTCGTTTCCTGTTATTTTCTCATTAATTTTCTGCTTTTGTTCGTTGCTTCCGTTGAAATAGCATATAGACCTTTTTGAACACATTCACCACTAGAAATAACGCAATAAATACTAAGGTAATCGTAGCTCCTGGTGGTGTGTCAATATAAAACGAGCTGATCAAACCGCTCGACATTCCTATAAGTCCAATTAAAATACTGATCAAAATCACTGCGTTAAAACTTTTTCCTAAACGCATACTAATAGCGGCCGGCAAAACCATGATGGCCGAAATTAATAACGCTCCTGCGATCGGAATCATAATAGCAATTGCTACACCAGTCAACACATTAAACAGCATAGACATCCAATGAATTGGTAAGCCATCAACGTGAGCAGTTTCCTCGTCAAAGGTTAAAACATACATCGGTCGCTTGAATAAAAGAAACAATAGCAATGTTAAAGCAAATAATATACCTAAAAATATAACTTGCGGCTGCGTAATCGTCACAATAGAACCAAACAAATAGGATTGAATACTAGCAGAAGAGTTTCCCCCGGTAATGTTCATCAGTACAAGCGCGACTGCCAGGCCGCCTGCCATTAAAATTGCAATCGAAATTTCTGAGTATCCGCTGTAGATCATCCGCAAGTATTCTAATAAAACAGCGGCAATGACTACCACAATCATAGTGGTAAATGTGGGGTTCAAATTAAGAAAAAAGCCCAAAGCTACTCCGGCTAATGATACATGAGATAAGGTATCAGCCATAAGCGATTGTCGGCGAATCACTAAAAAAACGCCTAACATGGGAGCAATTCCGGCAATAAAAAGAGCCGCTAAGAAAGCTCTTCTCATGAACTCATATGAAAGCAGCGCCATTGAGTCCCCTCCTTTCGTACTAAATGAATCTGACGTTCAGCATATTCTTTAATGTCTTCATGGTCATGAGTGATCATAAGAACGCCCTTATCGTGTTCATGGGCGCTATGTCGCAATAATCGATAAAAGTTCGCGCGAGACTCCTCATCCATCCCATTGGTCGGTTCATCCAAAATAAAAAGATCAGGATCCGTAGCAAAAACCCGGGCTAAACTAATCCGTTGCTTTTGTCCTCCCGATAATTCACCAATCCGTCTATGTCGCATATCCCACATACCAACAGCTTCTAGTGCCTTTTGTACATGATCACGGTCTAATGCAGTAAACCGTTTGAACCAACGGCCTTTAGGATAACGGCCAGAACTAACTAACTCATAAACAGTACTAGGAAATCCTACGTTAAACGAAGCAATTAATTGTGGAATATAGCCAATACTAAGTTTTTCACCTTCATTATTCTTATCCGAAATATAGATACTACCTGATTCAGGCTTTAATAACCCTAAAGTTGCTTTAACCAAAGTTGATTTGGCTGCGCCATTTTCGCCGGTTAAAGTAACAAATTCGCCATCACTCACATGATAATTAATATCTTCCAAAACAGGTTCTTCATCATAGTAAAAAGTAAGATTTTTCACTTCGATATAACGCACATGTTTCCCTCCTTATTGCTTGCTGACTTTCTTGCTGTACCTAGGTAAAACTATGTACTCTAAAAATTGAGTCCTATAAGAATACCCAACACTTCTGTATTTTGATTTTCGACAAAACGTATCCGTTACGATTTATTGACAAAGCTTAATGTATCAAATCTTTCAGCTTTCGTCAAGAAAAATAGGAATATCTAATCAACCTTAACGACATAAAAAAACTATGACATAAGCCCTTTTGATAATAAAATATCCGAACCATAAAGAGAGGTTGCTCCTGCGATTACTCGTCGCACAAAACACTGCTCCTGCGGTTACTCGTCGCAAATCCACAATGATTAGCAAATCTCAATAAATATAGTTCGGATATTTTTGACTTGTTTTTTCTTATGTCACAGTCCTTATGTCATTAATTTAATGTTCGTACCATATATACTTCATCACAAAAGCCTTTTACCGCATTTACAATCCGCTTCGCACGACTTTGCTTTTGACATAAAGCAAATACAGTAGGACCGCTACCGCTCATTAAAGCAGCATCAGCACCATACTTGATCATACGTGTTTTGATCTGTTGGATCACCTGATGTTTAGGAATAGTTACGTCTTCTAAACTATTTCCCATATAATACAACATCTCTTGATAATCTTGCTTTAAAATTGCTGCAGCTAGATTCTTCATATCAGGATGTGTGATACGTGTCATATCCACTTGTTGAAAAATTTTCCTAGTTGAAACACTCATACGCGGCTTAACTAAAATAACCCAACAAGGGGGCATCGGCCTCAATTCTTTAACAATTTCACCCTTACCAGCAATAAATGAAGTAGTGCCATATAGACAATAAGGAACATCTGTGCCAACGTGCATACCAATATCAATCATTTCTTCCATCGAAAGATTTAGTGACCATAAGCGATTTAAACCACGCAAAGTAGCAGCACAGTCTGTACTACCACCACCAAGTCCTGCCGCAACTGGAATATTTTTTTGAATAGTAATTTTGATTCCTTCAGTAACATCGTAGCGTTTTTTTATAATAGCGGCTGCTTGGTAAACGTTATTGCGATGATCAATCGGTAAAAAAGCTTTATTGGATTCAATAACAATTTGATCTTCAGGCAGGCGCTCAAAACTTAAATGGTCAGCCAAATCAACACTTGACATGACCATTTCTAACTCGTGATAGCCGTCTTCTCTTTTATGCAGCACATCTAAGCCTAAATTGATTTTTGCCGGTGCTTTTTCAATTATTTCCATGTTTTCCACCCATTCGAAATAGTCATGTTGTATTTTATCATAGCAGATTTTCCTTGTATAGATACAAGTGACGGTTTTAAAACAAACACAAGAAAAGCGCAAAAAACAACGACTAATCGCTGCTTTTTACGCAAGTTAAAGGCAAATCTTCGTGCGACTCTTAGTTAATTTCAACCTCACCGATCTCCTCTTGAGCGACAACCTCATCTTTATCTTCAATAGAAAGTGAGCCGATCTTGTCTCCGTTCGTGAATACCGTTAAAACGTCCGTTTGTTTCCCAGCTTCCTCCACCGCTTTTCGGTCCATCGAAGCTAATTGAGTATCTGTAGTCACTTGATCATTTTCGTTCACATTAACTGTAAAAGGCGTCCCCTTTAATTCAACCGTATCTAAGCCCATATGAACAAGTACTTCTGCGCCACCTGGTGTTAAAATACCAATCGCATGTTTAGTTTCAAATACGCTTGATATCGTTCCTACCACTGGTGCGTAGATTTTATCATCCGTTGGTTTTACTGCATAACCATCCCCCATCATTTTTTGCGAAAAGACAGGATCATCAACCGCAGTAATAGGAAGTAAATCACCAGAAACCGGAGCAAATAGTTTTTCAGTTGTTACTGAGTTAGCAGCAGAAGTTGCAGTGGCCCCTTCTTCAGAAGAAGAAAGATCGATACTACCTGATGCTGCAGCATCAGCGGCAATTGCTGGTGCTGGTTCTTCACGATCTTCCTTATTGAAGATTCCTCGTTTTCTAAAGATAACTGTTAACATAAATGAAACCACAATAGCGATTACCATTGCAATTGCAAATGACAAATAACCACCGCCAATTTGGCTATTAATAACTAAAATCCCTGGCAAACCACCAACACCGATGGAATTTGCACGTACATCCATAAAGTTATTAAACAATCCAGCAAAACCTGAACCTACCATAGCAGCCACAAAAGGATAGAGATATTTCAAATTAATCCCAAACATTGCAGGTTCGGTGACACCTAGGTAACATGAAATCATTGCCGGAATTGACACTTGTTCTTCTTTTTTATCTCCACGGTGCAAGTAAATAACAGCTAATACAGCTGAACCTTGCGCAATATTGGATAAAGCAATCATCGGCCACAAACTGGTTGTATGATCTGTTACCTCAGAGGCAATCAGTTGCAAGTCAATTGCATTTGACATGTGATGCAAGCCGGTAATGACCAAAGGCGAATAAAATAAGCCAAAGGCAAAGCTGAATAGCCAGCTGAGAGAAGATGTTAAACCTGCAAAAATGACGTTAGAAATAATATCACCTAGCCACCAACCAAATGGCCCTAAGATGACATGAGCGGCAACGATGGTCGGTACTAAGGCAAACAATGGTACAAAAATCATTGAGATGGCTTCTGGAATGTGCTTACGAAAGAAAATTTCCAAATACGCTAGTAAAAATCCGGCCAACATGGCTGGAATCACTTGACCTTGGTAACCGATCATATCAACCTGGGCAAACCCGAAATCCCAAGTCGGAATATCTGCAGCAGCCGTGGTTGCTACATCATTTGCATTGAGTAACTGCGGGGAAACCAAGGTAATCCCTAGGACAATCCCTAGAATTTGCGTGGTGCCCATCTTACGAGTAACACTCCAAGTAATACCTACGGGTAAGAATTGGAAGATGGCTTCACCTGGCAACCACAAAAAATCATTGATAGCCGCCCAAAAAGTAGAACGATCAACAATCGTTGCTCCGCCAAAATCAACACCTTCTAGAATATTACGGAAACCTAAAATAAGACCCCCGACAATAATGGCTGGGATGATCGGCGCAAAAATTTCAGCTAAGGCACCAATCGCTCTTTGCAGTGGGTTCTGATTTTTTTTAGCTACTGACTTCGTTTCTTCTTGAGAAGCACCTTCTACCCCTGAAATTTCCTTAAACTCATTATAAAAAGTAGCTACATCATTACCTATAATAACTTGAAACTGACCCGCATTCGTAAACATTCCTTTTACACTAGGAATTTCATCGATTGCTTCCTGATCAGCTCTATCTGGGTCATTCAAAACAAAACGCATCCTGGTTGCACAATGGCTGACGGCGTTGATATTTTCTTTGCCGCCAATATCTTTTAGCAGTTGCTCAGCATCTTTTTGATATTTTCCCATGATGATTTCCTCCTCCACAAAATTGTATATACATGTATAATTACAAATTAATCATACCTTGAGACGTTCTATATTGCAAGCGTTTTAGCCATTTTATTTTATAATATCTCTGTTTTTTCAAGAAAAGTTTTGCCCTAAAATACGAACTTCAACTGATTTATAAGTTATTTTTTTGCAAATAAAAGTTTACACTCATACTATAAAAAAACTTCCATATTATCGTTGTAAAAGCTTTCATTTTTAGTTATAATTAAAATGCATGTATAGACAAGTCAGGAGGAAGATCTCATGAATCATATCCATATCGAAACTGGAAAACACTGGACAATCAACTGGTCAGATGGAACCACAGAGACACTATCCACTCCATTAAACCAACGAATAGACCAACTAAAGGAACAAATTAACACACAAGCTGTTGATGGTGGAACAATCGACCAGGAAGTTATCTTCGAACAAGAAGAACAAACACTCGAACTAGCACAATATTTAACTGAAGAAACCAATCGACCTTTTGTTTGTGGTCAACCCGAAGATTTTAACGAAAAAGTGGCACAAATTCCTTGGAATATCACCTATTATGGCTATAATCCAGGAAAAAACGAATACGCTCAAGAATCACTATTAACTGTCGGCAATGGCTTTATGGGCTTACGGGGAACGACACCAGAAATGGAGATTAGTGATGCTAACTATCCTGCACTTTATCTAGCAGGACTTTATAATGAGGCTGGTTCACAAGTCGCCGATAAAACCATCTATAATGAGGATTTCGTCAATGCTCCAAACCTACAGAAGATGTATTTAATCATCGATGGCAACCGAATTGACATTGAGCATAATCAAGTTTTATATATGAAACGCCAGCTTGATTTAAAAAATGGAGTGTTAACCTCCTGGGCTACGCTTGGCTTAGCAGATGGAAAAAAAATTGCGATCCAGACTCAAAAAATTGCCAATATGGAAAATGTTCATGAATATGTAATTAGCTATACGTTTACCCCGCTTAATTTTACAGGTGAAGTTGTCTTTGTCTCAGAAGCTGATGGACAAGTTTACAATTACAATGTTGAACGCTATCGCAGTCTGACAAGTGACCATTTGCAAGTTACTGAATTGCAAGCCGAAAAAGAAACTGTATCACTTCTAGCAAAAACGAACGCTTCAAATATTACTGTATCTCAACAGGCAAAATTACGTAGTTCCCATCATTTGTTAGCTAATTTAACTGTTGAACAAGAAACAAATAAAATCGTTCAAAGCGTGCCATTGAAAGTAGAAGAACAAAACTCTTATACTTTTGAAAAAACAGTCCTTGTACAGCAATACCAAAAAGAAGAAACAATACCTGAAATCGATCTGCAAGCATTGGCTTTTCCAACGTTTGAGACGTGCTTGCAACAATCTAGTGAACAATGGACGACTCTATGGAAAAAAGCAGGTATCAGCATCACAGGTGATTTAATGTCACAAAAATTATTAAATCTGCATACTTACCACCTACTGGTATCAGCATCGCCTAATGGAAATCAAGGATTAGATGCTTCCATAGCTGCACGTGGTTTACATGGTGAAGCTTATCGTGGACACATTTTCTGGGATGAATTATTTATCTTTCCTTTTTATATTCTCCACTTCCCAGAAACGGTTAAACAATTATTGCTGTATCGCTATAAACGCCTCGAAATGGCTAAAAAAGAGGCAAACGAAGCTGGTTACCAAGGTGCAATGTTTCCTTGGCAATCTAGTTTAGATGGTTCCGAACAATCACAAGAACTACATTTGAACCCAATAAGCAAAAAATGGAAAAAAGATAACAGTCGTTTACAGCGGCATATTTCCTTAGCGATCGCGTATAATATATGGTTATACTGGCACAATACGCAAGATGAGTCATTCATGAAATCATATGGTTTAGAAATGCTTTTAGAAATTGCACATTTTTGGGAAAGTGCAGCCGTTTATAACCCAGTTACTAAGCGTTATGATATCAGTCATGTGATGGGGCCCGATGAATTCCACGAAAGCTACCCCGAAGCAAAAGAAAGTGGCTTAAAAAATAATGCTTATACAAATATGATGGTCGTATGGTTATTCGAGGAAATCGAACGGATAAAAAACGAATTCTCTACTACAGAGTTTTCCACTATCCAAGAAAAAACCGGTGTTACTAATAAATTACTAGAAAAAATGGACAACATTAAGCATCAATTAACTTTAGAAATTAATGAAGAAGGTATCATCGCTCAATTTAACGGCTATTTTGATTTGAAAGATTTAGATTGGCAACATTATAAAGAAAAATATGGCAATATTTATCGAATGGACCGTATTCTTAATGCCGAGGGGAAATCGGCTGATGATTATAAAGTAGCTAAACAAGCAGATAGCTTGATGATATTTTACAACTTTTCTAAAGAGCAAGTAACAACCATCTTACAAGATTTAAATTACCAAGTACCAGCCGATTATGTACAAAAAAATCTTAATTACTATCTAGCAAGGACTTCTCATGGTTCAACCTTATCTCGTGTTGTCCACGCCCAGCTAGCTGCTATGGTCGACGATCAGGAATTATCATGGAAGTTATACCAAGAAGCGCTGTATTCCGATTATCGCGATATCCAAGGTGGAACCACCGCTGAGGGGATTCACGCCGGAGTAATGGCAGCAACGTTATATATTCCATTAACTACCTTTGCAGGTTTGGATATTCGTAAAGACGTAATTAGTTTTGCACCGAATTTACCTCAAGCTTGGACAAACATCCAGTTTTGTATAACTGTTCGAGGCATTGACTTTAGCATTTCTGTTTCACATGAAACAATCACTATTACTGCAACACAAGCTACTGATATTGAAGTTAATAATAAGAAAATCAAGTTAACTGCTAATGAAAAAACCACTATTACCTACTAAATACGAGGAGATTATAACTATGAAAAAAGGATTTGTATTTGATTTAGACGGTGTCATCACTGACACCGCTAAATTACACTATGTCGCTTGGAAAGATTTAGCTGCAATGCTCGGAATCGAAATTGACCTCGCCTTTAACGAACAACTCAAAGGGGTGGGCCGTATGGATTCTTTAGAAAAAATTTTAGCCTATGGTGGAAAAAAAGATGATCTTTCTTTAGCGCAAAAAGAAACACTAGCAGAAGAAAAAAATAACCATTACGTAGAATTACTACAAGATTTAGCGCCTAAGGACCTGTTACCAGGATTCAAAGAATTTTTAGATTCTGCTAAAGCACATCACATACCTTGTGCTGTGGCTTCAGCTTCAAAAAATGCCCCATTTATCTTAAAAAAATTAGAAGTTTTTACTGAGTTTGATGCTATCGTTGATCCAGCTACGTTAGCAAAAGGAAAACCTGATCCAGAAATTTTTATTCGTGCTGCCCAAGCAATTCATATCGCTCCAGAAGAAGCTGTGGGTTTTGAAGATGCGCAAGCCGGTATTGAGGGGATCAAAGCTTGCGGTATGTTTGCTGTAGGAGTTGAAACAACCGAGCCTTTACATCAAGCAGACTTACGCGTAAAACAATTAAATGAACTTTCAGTGGAAGAGTTACTTCAAAAATAGCGAATTGCTTTTCCTTTTTGCTATAGCTATAATAAACGAAAAGGAGGCAACATTCCGATGAATAAGTTCAAAGAAATATTTCTAGACTTAGAACAAAAAATATTGTCTGAAGAATACCCGCCCCATTCTTTGCTTCCAAGTGAAAACCAACTGATCAAATTATACGATGTGTCTAGAGAAACAGTACGTAAAGCATTAAATTTGTTACGAGACGCCGGCTATATCCAAAAAAAACAAGGAAAAGGTTCCATTGTTTTAGATATCAATCGTTTTGATTTTCCAATTTCTGGTCTAACTAGTTTCAAAGAATTGCAGACGACCCAACATATTGCCAGTGAAACAAAAGTTGTCGAATTGCGAAAAATTGCTGTTTCTGTAAAGCTGCACGAGATTACTGGCTGGCCGGTAGCCAAAGAAGCGTGGAAATTAGTTCGACAACGTAAAATAAATGGTGAAGTTGTCATTTTAGATAAGGACTATCTTCTTGCTGATATTGTACCGGACTTACCTAAGGACAAAGCACAAAATTCTATCTATGATTACTTCGAAAAGGATTTGGGCCTAGAGATTGCTTATGCCCAAAAGGAAATTGCCGCTGATCCTGTTAATAAAGAGCTCAGAGATTTGATGGACTTGCATTTAGAGGATCGTCATGTTGTTACTGTTAGAAGTTTAGTCTATTTAGAAGATACGCGCTGTTTTGAATACACAGAATCAATCCATCGTCTAGACAAGTTCCGTTTCGTTGATTTCGCTAGAAGAAGAAAAACATAAAAAAAAGGACAATCTTTAATGTTAAGATTGTCCTTTTCTTTATGTTTTATTACTTCGCATATTCAGTTGCTCGTGTTTCCCTTATAACAGTAACTTTGATATTTCCTGGATAATTCAGTTCGTCTTCAATTTTCTTACGAACATCACGAACCAAACGAATCGCATCCATATCAGAAATTTCTTCTGGTTTAACCATGACGCGTACCTCACGTCCGGCTTGAACAGCAAAACTATAAGAAACACCCGCAAAGCTATTAGAAATATTTTCCAAGTTTTCTAAACGACGAATATAATTTTCTAACGACTCACTACGTGCGCCTGGTCGAGCTGCAGAAAGTGCATCTGCCGCGGCTACTAAAACAGAAATCACAGAAGTTGCTTCTGTATCCCCGTGGTGTGAAGCAATCGCATTAATTACGATTGGGTCTTCATTATATTTAGCAGCTAATTCAGCCCCTATTTGTACGTGAGAGCCTTCAACTTCATGATCCAAAGCTTTTCCTATATCATGCAAAAGACCTGCTCGCTTAGCTAATTGAATATCTTCGCCTAATTCAGCAGCCAACACGCCAGTCAATTTTGCCACTTCAATAGAATGATTCAAAACATTTTGTCCATAACTCGTTCTAAAATGCATCCGTCCTAAGACTTTAATCAAGTCTGGATGTATGCTATGTATCCCGAGGTCAAAGACTGTTTGCTCGCCATATTCACGGATACGTCCATCCATTTCTTTACGAGCTTTTTCAACCATTTCTTCAATTCGAGCTGGATGAATACGTCCATCTTGAATCAATTTTTCCAGTGCCATACGCGCTGTTTCACGTCGAATTGGATCAAAACCTGATAATACAACTGCTTCTGGCGTATCGTCGATAATTAAATCAATCCCCGTTAATGTTTCAAGAGTACGAATATTGCGTCCTTCACGACCAATAATACGACCTTTCATTTCATCATTTGGTAAAGTAACTACAGAAACTGTCGTTTCAGAAACTTGGTCAGCGGCACAACTTTGAATGGCTAGCGATAGAATATCTTTTGCTTTGCGATCAGCTTCGTCTTTAGCTCGCTGTTCTGATTCTTTCACCATCACAGTTAGTTCATGATCCAACTCTTCTTCGGTTGATTTCATGATCATATCTTTTGCGTCTTCTTTTGACAACGCAGCAACTCTTTCAAGTTCACTTTGTTGTTTTTGAATAATTTCTTCGATCTCTTTTTCTCGCTCGTCAATTAATTGTTGTTTTTCACTGGCGTTATTTTCTTTATCCGTCAATGATTGTTCACGTTTCTCCAAAGAATCATCTTTTCGATCAAGTAATTGTTCTCTTTGCAGTAAGCGATTTTCTTGCGATTTTAATTCACGTTTATTTTCTTTCAACTCACTTTCAATTTCTGACCGGTATTGCTGATTTTCTTCCTTAGCTTCTAACAACGTTTCCTTTTTCAGAGTTTCTGCTTCTTTTTTTGCACTAGACAAAATACTGTCAGCGCTTTGACTAGCAGCGTCTATCCCTTTTTGATGACGAGATTTTGTATAAAAAACTCCGCATAAAAGTCCGACAATTAAACCGATGATAGCGAGGAGAATGTTAAGTCCCATTGGTAAATCACCTCCATACTATCTTTTTATTTTCAAATTTTGTAGTTTTTTGATAAACATACTTACAAATAAATTACCAATATGCCTACTTGCATATGTGTGTAATACACACAATTTAATTCTAATGTTTGTAGTAAGGAGTGTCAACTTAAAAAATAAGAGATGTTGACTAATTAATTGTCTGCTTTACTTATTTCAACCTAAAAAAACGCTTTTTATGGTAATTATAGTTACCACAAAAAGCGCAATATTGTTTAATTTTTTTCTGCTTGTTCTTCTAATGGAAGTTCTTCTTGTCCTTCCTCTACTTCTGAGTCATCTTCAGTTCCAATACCAAAAGCATTACGAACACGAGTTGATATTTCAGCAACCATCTCAGGGCGATCTTTCATATATTTTTTCGCGTTCTCCCGCCCTTGTCCAATCCGGTCTTCCTTATAAGAATACCAGGCGCCAGCTTTATCAATGATGTCTTTTTCTACGGCCATATCCAATAATTCACCAACTTGTGAAATACCTTCACCATACATAATATCGACTTCTGCTATTTTAAATGGGGGAGCAACCTTATTTTTTACAACTTTAAGTTTAGTACGGTTACCAATAATATCTGTACCCGTTTTTAATTGTTCAGCACGACGAACTTCTAAACGAACCGTTGAATAAAATTTTAGTGCACGCCCACCAGGTGTCGTTTCCGGACTTCCGAACATCACACCGACTTTTTCCCGAATTTGATTAATGAAAAAAGCGATCGTTTTGGTTTTATTAATCGAACCGGACAATTTACGTAAGGCTTGTGACATCAAACGGGCTTGTAAACCGACGTGGGCATCTCCCATTTCGCCATCAATTTCAGCTCTTGGAACTAAGGCAGCCACAGAATCGACTACCACAATGTCAACTGCCCCACTTGAAACTAACGCATCAGCAATTTCCAAGCCTTGTTCACCAGTATCTGGTTGTGATAATAATAATTCATCAATGTTAACACCCAAGTGTTCTGCATATTGTGGATCCAGTGCATTTTCTGCGTCAATAAAAGCCGCTGTGCCCCCTTGCTTTTGTACTTCAGCTACAGCATGTAAGGCAACGGTTGTTTTACCTGAACTTTCAGGTCCATATACTTCTACAATACGACCTCGTGGGTAGCCGCCGACTCCTAATGCAACGTCTAACGCAAGTGAGCCACTAGGGATAGTTGAAATTCGTTGATCTGCTTTTTCTCCCAATTTCATTATAGCGCCCTTGCCAAAATTCTTCTCAATTTTTTTTAATGCAGTATCTAGTGCTGCTTTACGGTCATCTGCCAATTAAGATAAACCTCCTTATATTCTTAAAAACTATTTATTTGTTCATTCAATTGTATCCCCATCATAGCTTTTTTTGAAAAAAAAAGCAAGAAAAAAGCGAACAAATATTCGTATTTATTTTATTAACTTTCTTCTTAACAAATCTAAGCCAGTCATTACTGCACTATTGCGGATATAATTCCGATCACGCGCAAAATGGTACAGGTGACTCTCTACTCCATCTTCAGTTGCTAGACCGATCCAAACGGTTCCCGCTTTATGCCCTTCCAATGAGTCAGGTCCTGCTACCCCTGTAAAAGAAAGCGCAAAGTCACTACCCGCTAGTTTTCTAGCTTGTAGTGCCATGGCTTCGGCACACTCTTTGCTAACCGTACCATATTTTTTTAACATTTCTGAATCAAGTTTAAGAAATTGTAATTTAGTCGTTTCTGAATATGTCACAAACCCGCCGGAATAGACTTCAGAAACGCCCGAAATACTGCCTAATGTGGCTTGAAAGCTACCTGCGGTTAAGCTTTCGGCTGCACTTACTGTTTTTTGTTTCCTTTTTAGTAGATCAACAACCACTTGCGCTAAAGAATTGTTTTCTCCATAACCATAAAAGTAGTCGCCTACTCGCTCTAAAATTACTTTTTCCATCTGGTCAAGTTTTTGTTTCCCCTGACCTTCATCTAATGTACTCACCGTTAAACGCAAGGTAACTTCGTTAGGCTTAGCATATGATGCAAGTGTTGGATTGGTTTGTTGTTTAATTAGATCGGCTAATTTAGTGACAAGTTCTGACTCTCCAATGCCATAAAAACGCAGCACACGTGAAATTAAGCGTTCGTCTGATTGAAAATGACGTTGCAATAAAGGAATGGCTTCGTTAAAAAACATAGGCTCTAATTCATTAGGTGGACCTGGTAATAGCAAATAAGATTTTCCTGACTCAGACTGGTAGAAAATACCCACAGCTAGACCCGTGCTGTTTTGTAAAGATTCTCCATCTTTAAAAACGAGTGCTTGCAGGCGATTATTTTCCGTCATCGGACGTTCCCGTTTTTCAAAAAATGCTAATAAATTTTGATAACCCCTTTCATCAGCCACTAACTCTTGTCCAACATGTTTAGCTGTGACTTGTTTTGTCAGATCATCATCTGTAGGGCCTAAGCCACCACATAAGACAATCAAATCGCTTCTTTGGTCTGCTAGCCGTAATACCTCTTCCAAACGTCTTGGATTATCACCTACCACACTTTGGTAATAAACTTCGATGCCTAACCCAGCTAGTTCTTGTGCTAAAAATGTTGTGTTCGTATTATTAATTTGACCCAATAAAATTTCAGTACCTACTGCTATGATTTCTGCTTTCATTTTCCACGCTCCTATTATTAAATACGCAAAAAAGTCTCATTTCCATTTTAAAATAAATAAATTTTTTTCTCTAATTTTTTAATTTGCTAAAAAAGCAAATGGGCAAACGTTACAATAACGATTGCCCATCCGAACTTTTTTATTTTTCATTCATATTTTTACATCGAGCCTTTGAACACGCCCGCATTTTTAATAAAGTAATCCACTCCTGAATATAGAGTGAAGAACAAACAAATGTATAATAGAATTTGTCCCAATGGTAAAGCGATCAAATTAAATGGTATATTATCAATATATAAAAAGATGATAGCAAACATTTGAGTGGCTGTTTTAATTTTTCCTGGCCATGCTGCTGCCATTACGCTACCATTT
The DNA here is from genome assembly GCF_003795145.1 of Tetragenococcus koreensis. Taxonomy (GTDB): domain Bacteria; phylum Bacillota; class Bacilli; order Lactobacillales; family Enterococcaceae; genus Tetragenococcus; species Tetragenococcus koreensis. The sequence goes on from NZ_CP027786.1 coordinate 2,158,653, forward strand.
TGCTCAACGATTAGTAAACGTAAACCAGTAATTGCTAGTTCACGACACACAATAATAGCCACGATCCAACCTGGCGCTTTACCCAGGTCAACCAATAAAATAAACGCCGTCATGACCAGCATTTTATCTGCCAACGGATCGGCAAATTTGCCAAAATTGGTCACCAGTCCTCGTTTACGCGCGATTTCTCCATCAAGCCAGTCAGTAAAACTTGCCCCTGCAAAAACCACTGCTCCTACTAGATTGGTTATTTCCAACTGTGTATTGCCAACAGTTAATACGCCCCAATCCATCGGGGCAACAACGATTACCATAAAAACAGGGATCAATAACATTCTGATAACAGTAAGCTTATTTGGTAAATTCACTTTATCCCCCTCATATCGCTGATAGAATCAGTGATACATTCCTTTCTTTTTATTATTCAAATTCCTCACTTAATCTTGGTAGGTTACCTCAAAGTTCAAATCCTTTTGCAACGCTTCGTAGTCAGGGTCGTCAAAATCAACTTCTTCATCATTTACTTTGACCCCCACGTTTCCACTCGCTCCCAAGGTCATAACAAAATTTTCTGTCCCTTCTGGTAGCGTTGTACTTTCAGATTGTCCTGGTTCTAAGGTCTCCTGTATAGCATAGTCGCCATTAACAGACACACCCACCCAGCAACGTCCATCTTCTCCTGTTACTTCCAATTCTAATGGGTCTTCGGCATTTGTCACCCGAATTGTTGCTTGTGATTGAGTTGAGTCTTCCATCGCAACTTCCATTTGTTCTTCTTCAGAAGAACTAGTTGTTGTCTGACTTGTCTCTGTGCTTGCTTGCTCAGACGATTGCTCCTGTTCCGTTGTAACAGAGCCATCCACTTCTATAGAAGAAGCAGTCTGACCAATTACCGGATCAGAATTACGATCTTGCCAAGCAACATAAGCGATTACACCTACAATCATGAATGCAATGACGCCCAATAGGACCACTGGTAGATAATCCCGAGTTTTTTTAGCACGAGGGTTTTCTTCGTGTAATGCTTTTCTAGAACCTTGTACAGTTTCAGGTTTTGCTCGTTTTGACTCTGGCTCAAAACTATCTTTTCCGTCATAAACGTCGACTAAAAAATTACCGTTTTCGCCGACAGCTGAAGCATATTGCCGGATAAACGAACGTACGTAGTAAGTTCCCGGTAATGCTTCAAAGTTTCCTTTTTCGATCGCTTCAAGGTAACGTTTTTGAATTTTTGTTTTTTGTTGCAGCTCATCAATACTGATGTTTTTATTCAAACGAGCTTGCCGCAATCTTTCGCCAATTATGATTTCATTGCCCACGCGTACATCTTCTCCAGTCTTTTTTTATCAATACTAATTTTAGAATACCATAAAAAAGCCCGGCAAAGTAAATAATTCCTCTACTTTCAAACAAATTTTAAACTTCTTTTTCTGATCTTAAATAAAACTTTGCAATGGCTTCTTTTTGCAATAAACGCTGTCCTGCATCAAGACAATCTTGCAATTGAATCGAATGAATAATCTCGGGTACATCAAATAAGGTTAATTGGCCAAAAAGGTCTTGCGTAAATTGGTTTGCAATATATTCTAATGAATTAAGAGATTGAAAATATCTTCCTAACATTTTCTTTTTTAATCGTGCTAAATTTTCTTCATTGACTTCTTTTTCATTAGCAAAATTTAAAATAATCTGCTCAATTTCGGCAAAGAATTCTTCTGGCCGTTCGGTGTCACTAGAAAAATCAGCCAAATAAAAACTACGATCAAGTAAAAATTCGAAACCGAAGCTATCATCAATAATGCCTCCTTGGTACAAACGTAAATAATTTTTACTAGTATCTCCTAGAAGTAACTGTAACAATAGGTTGATTGCCGTCCGGAAACGCAACTGCTCTTTATTTCCTTCAGGTAGATTTTCTTCAAATCCCTTTACACCAAGAACAACTTTGGGACGACTCACTGGCATAGTAGCAGATGAGTAACTCACAATGTCTTCTGAGGTTTCTTGTGGAAAATACCGCTTGATCTGGCGAATCTCAGGAAAAGTTTTTGCTACTTGATTTTCCTTAATCCAAGACATTGTTTCTTGTGGATCAATATTTCCTACCACAAAAAGTATCATATTGCTAGGATGATAAAAAGTTTGATAACTTTCATATAGATCAGCAGCAGTAATTTTATCTATACTGTCAACTGTACCAGCAATGTCGATATGAAGTGGATGTTTGGGATAAAGGTTTTGTAACAGACCAAAAAACAAACGCCAATCCGGATCATCTTGATACATTTGGATTTCTTGACCAATAATCCCTTTTTCTTTTTCCACAGTTTCTGGCGTAAAGTAGGGAGCTTGAACAAAATCAAGTAGGGTTAATAAGTTTTCTTGGATATGATCTGTGGCAGAAAATAAATAACTCGTTTTAGTAAAACTAGTAAACGCATTAGCTGAAGCGCCTAAACGGCCAAATTCTTGAAAAATGTCGCCTTCTTTTTTCTCAAACATTTTGTGTTCTAAAAAATGAGCGATACCATCTGGTACTTTTTTACGTTTTTCACCTTGATAACCAAATTCATTATCAATCGAACCATAATTAGTACTAAATAACCCATAAGTTTTATGAAAAACTCTTTTAGGTAAAATAAACACCGTCAAGCCATTGGCAAGAACTTCCGTATATAATACTTCATTGAGATCAGGATAAACTTTTTTATTCATGAGACACCTCCTTATCTATTGTAAAAATTGCTTGCAATTGGAGATCTTCCGCTACTTTTTTTACATCTGCTTTAGTTACTGCCATAATCTTCTTTTCAAATTCTTCTTCACTTTCTACTAACTTAGACAACCACTGTTCTAAATAAGCGATTTCGATTAAACCGCGGGAACTGTCTAAAGAAAGTAAAAACTGATTTTTTAACATAACCTTTGTTTGTTGAAGTTCGCTTTCAGTAAACTCGCCCTTTTTCAAACTGTCTAATTGTTTTTCAATCAACGAAAGAACGCGTTGGCGATTCTTCCCATCAATACCCGTCTGTACTGTAACAAGTCCACGAAATGAATCGAATGTACTAGAAGCATAATAGGCTAAACTCGCTTTTTCACGCACATTTATAAACAATTTGGAATGCGGAAAACCACCAAATAAACCATTGAAGACTAATAAAGAAAAACGCTGTGGGTCATTATAATAAATAGATGTTTGATAAGCTAAATTCAATTTAGCTTGAATCACAGGTTCATATAAGACTTCTTCTTGTACCTCTGCCTTTAGTTCTTGTTGATAAAACATATCAGGTTGGTGGAATGTTCGTGATGTAAAAGGTAATGTGCTTATTGTTTTTCTTACTTTTTCTTCTTCAACATCGCCAACCACAAAAATATCAATCTGATCTTGCGTCATCATTTCTTGATAGGTTTGCACTAAATCATAAGCGCTCAGATCCTTTAGATCTTCTTTTGTTCCAAAGCTAGGCGTCTTTTGGTCGATATCATCAGCGAAATAAAGCTCTTGCAAACGTAAAGCAGCTAGTGTTTGTTTATCTTCTTTCAAGCTTTCTAAATAATCGCTCAAATTTTCTTTTTCTCGTTGAAAAGTATCAAAGTCAAAGGCATTATTTTTTATATTTGGCTGAAATAAAATCTCTTTAATAAAGTTCACACCTTCTGCGAAAATCTCTTGGTTATGGATATACTTTCCATTTACCAAATTCATCATTAAATTAACTTGATGAACATTCCCCTTTTTTCCAACATTTAACCCAAAACTGGCACCATATAGGTCAGCTAATTTTTCGCTTAGTTTTGTATGATCAGGATAATTAAGGCTATTTGTTTCCAGTAGACTAGTTAATAGCGTCCGTTTAGCAGCAACTTTTTTACTATGTTTAGTCGAAAAACGAAAGAATAAACGAATCGTTTTGAATTTTTCGGTAGGGATAACTGTCAAATTTACGCCAGGTTGCAGTGAAATGGCCATTTTCTATGCTCCTTGAATTAATTTATGAATAAGATACGTTCTTATTAAAGGCAATTATAACATACTTAACCTTTAGAAAAGAAAAAATCAATTTGCTAAACAATCAGCTATTTAATGCTATCTTCTAAGATAAAACAATTTATTTTAAAAAAATAAAGCATTTCGTTATACTAAGAATCAGAAAATAGGAGGTGTAAGTTTGAAAAGAGTTTTTTCGGAATTTAAAGAGTTTATCCTAGCTGGTGACGTGTTAGATTTAGCAGTAGGTGTTGTGATTGGAAGTGCCTTTACCGCTATTGTTAACCAAGTTGTTGAAGGATTAATCACACCGCTAGTCGGTTGGCTTGTAGCTGCTATTACAGGGACTAAGGACCTGGAAAGCTCGTTGTCTGTATTGGATTGGTCACCAAGAGCAGGAGTTACGTTCCAATTTGGCGATGTTGTCAGTGCAATTATTACCTTTATCATTACTGGCTTTATTTTATTCTTAATTGTCAAAACGGCTAATAAAGCGAACCTTACGCAACAAGAAGAAGCAGCGCCAACTGCTGAAGAGTACTTAGCAGAAATTCGTGATTTAATGCGTCAAGAACAAGGTTTACCAGTTGAAAGTGACGAAGATAACCAAGTAGAAGAGACTGAAGAAACTGATAAAAAAACAGATTCTGAAGATACTCAAGAATAAAAAAATAGGAAAAAGTAGTGAAAACCGCTACTTTTTCCTATTTAACAAAAGAGTCTGCCTTTAAGCAAATCCTCTCTGTCAATCTTAAATTAGATTGCGTCAGAGAGGAACTCAATTTCTACTGTTTTGGTTAATACATCTGAATAGCTATAAGAAACCCGTTCAAATGAATTTTCTTCTGGGTCCAAATCCACAACAAAAACTGCTGGATAAGTTTCTGTTAAAACGCCCCGACGTTGTGTCTGACGTTTTCTTCCTGTTTGAGCCACTAGCATAATTTTACTGCCAATGCGCCCTTCCAATGCTTTTTTAATCGTTGCTAGAGTCGTTGGCATTACATTCACCTCAAACTCCATTATACCACAAATTGTTTGAATTTTAAAGTATACCATAAAAACTAAAAATTTGACAATAACTTTTTGCAAATAATTAACAAAAAATATTCAAAGATCAGGCAAAGCTAACTGCTGTGTAATTTTTCTTTTTGAGCGGTCATAAGCACTACGCAAAACATCAGATTTGTGTGGTGAGGGAGACGTTACGTTTCCATAAAAGAAGCCGCAGAAAGCTTCACTTTCTAACTCAGTTAATAGTGATTCACTTTCTTCTAATGTTTCTTGAACAATTAGTTGTTCTAAAGGATCGTCTGTATATGAACGTTGGATGATTCTTTCTTTTAAATTATCTACAAAAAAGTTTTGATTGTATGAAACTAAACCTTCTGAGCTTTTTCTCTTATAGGCGCAGTTTTTACGTACTAAACTTACAATTTCATTTTCAAAAGAGCGTTTAAAAAAACCACCTAATGTTGTTTCTTGTTCCCCTTTGTATTCATATAGACAGCGATTAAATATGATCAGTGCTTCTTGGAACCAATCCTGCTCATCAAAATCACGCAAAAAATACCTCGCTCTTATAGAACGAATTACGGGTCGATAACGATCAAATAGTTCTAACAAAGCTTCTTCATTTCCTCTTCTGGCTTTTACAATCAATGTTTCGTCCATAAAAAAAGCTCCCTTCATTCTCATATCGATGAAAAGAGCGTATCATTGAAAAAAGCCAGCGTCTCTCATTTGCCTATGCAATTTTTTACCAGGCTTTTAATAAAATATTCAGCTTAATTCTTTTAGTTTTTTTTCTAGTTCTTTTAACTGTTCTTCATTCCAAGGTGAGTTCCGACGATAGTCAGTGTACTTTATTGATTCTTGATGTCGCTGAATTGCTTCTTGGGTTTTTTTTACTGTTTTATATAATTCTCTAGCAGGAACGCGTAAGGCACCTTGTGAGAAGACGACCCATTGTTCAGCTAAATCACTTGTAGCTACGGATACTTGAGTCATAATATCATTGAGCTCACCAGCAATTCTTTCAATATAACTATCGGCAGTTTCTCCTTCCTCAGTAAAAACAACTTCTAGTTGATATTTCGCATAATTTTGCGTAATTCCAGGAACAAACTGGGCATCAAACACAACAATAATCGGTAACTTTTCATATTTTGCATAATTTGATAGCACTTGTAACAGTTCTTCTCGAGCATCTTCCATCAAATCTTTATTTTTTAACTGAACAAGTTCAGGCCAAGAACCAATCATATTATAGCCGTCAACGATCAATAATGGTTTTTTCATGGTCTCACTCATTTCGTTTTACGAAAGCTTCATACATTAGTATACCGCTTGCCACCGAAGCATTTAAACTTTGTACATGTCCTGTCATAGGAATAGTCAGCATTTCGTCCACTTGTTTTTTTAATCCAGTATTCATCCCGTGTCCTTCATTACCAACAATTAGACCAATTGCCCCTGTAGCGTTCCATTTATGATAAGAAGTACCATTCAAATCTGTTCCAAAGATCCAGAATCCTTTTTCTTTTAATTCAGCAACTGCCTGCGTTAAATTTGTCACACGTGCTACCGGTACATATTCAACTGCACCCGTTGAAGTTTTGACAACAGCAGGTGTAATACCGCAAGCTCGATGCTTAGGAATAATTATTCCATCTACTCCTGAAGCATCCGCTGTTCTTAAAATCGAGCCAAAATTATGCGGGTCTTCAATATGGTCTAACAACACAAAAAATGGTTCTGGTTTACTTTGCTCGATTAACTCATTTAATGACAGGTATTGGTAAGGCGTAACTGCTAAAACAACTCCCTGGTGAACACCGCCTTCACTCATTTGATCCAATTTTTGCTTAGGCACCCATTTCACGGGTACAGAATGTTCTTTTGCGAGTGTTTTCAATTCTTCAATTTTTGTTCCACCGGCATCTTTTAACAAGAATAGTTTATTGCCTCTAGCTTTTTTTAACGCTTCTTGTGCTGCATGGTGGCCAAACACAAAGTCCGTATCATTTGGTTCGGTATTTTGCATTTTTGTTTCACGTGTAACTTTTTTTGCTGGTTTCTTTTTTTCTTTTTTCACTTTACCACCTTCTCAAAAAGTGGGTTGAGAAAGCTTATCTCTTCTCTTAACCACTTACAATTACTTATTAATTTTATATCACTTGATCGTCTACATCATATCACTTTTTGTTATATCAAGCCATTTAACGGATGTAATAGAAGACTAGTCCCTTATGCAAACAAAGCAGACAATTGCTACACTTATCTGCTTTGTTATTGCTAAACTACGATTCTTCAATTTTTTTAATACACCAAGCAATTAATTCTTCTAAACGCTGCGTTTGTTTTGATAAATGCAGATACCCCATTAAGCTTTCAAATCCAGTAGACATACGGTAAGTTTTAATATCTGTATTTTTGGCGCTCGTATGGCTTTTACTATTACGACCACGGCGATAGTAGTTGTCTTCTTCTTCTTGTAAAATCTGTTCATCTAACATCTGTTGAATTAAAAAGGCTTGTGCTTTAGCTGATACATAGTAGGTCGCAAAACGATGAAGTTGGCTTGGACGTGTTTTACCAGCGGCCACCAAATGATCGCGGATATAAACTTCATAAATCGCATCGCCAACATAAGCTAAAGCTAAACCATTTAATTGTTGATAATCTGTCATGATTTTCTTCTCCATCTAGTCCCTTGTGGCGTATCTTCTAAAATAATTCCTTGCTCTTTTAACTGATCGCGAATTTCATCACTGCGGGCAAATTCTTTATTTTTTCGGGCTTCATTACGTTCTATAATCAATTGATCGACTTGCTCATGAGCTAAGTTTTCTTCAAAAACAATCCCAAAAATAGCGATTAATTCCACAAAATGGTCTAAAGCAAACTTTAATACCTCATAGGAAACAACTGCTTGATCAACATAACGGTTAATCCATTTAGCTATTTCATAAACGACTGTAATGCCATTTGCCGCATTAAAATCGTCATCCATTTCTACAATGAATTGATCAACTAATTGGCTAAACTCACTTTTTTTGCTCCTATCATCAGCTAAACTGGTTGTTGCATCATTTAACCGAAACACAGCATTTTCATAAGCATTTTTTAGGCGTTGCAAGTTATTGCTTGCTTCTGTTAAGGTTTTTTGACTGTAGCGAATAGGACGTCGATATTGTGTAGTTGATAGGAAGAAACGAATAACTTGTGGGTCTATTCGTTGCACAATTTCATGAACTGTCACAAAATTCCCCAATGATTTACTCATTTTCTCATCATCTTCACCGATAGTCACATACCCATTATGCATCCAATAATTAGCAAATGTTTGGCCTGTTTTAGCTTCACTTTGTGCAATTTCATTTTCATGATGCGGAAACTCTAAATCTTGCCCGCCACCATGGATATCAATTGTATCTCCTAGTAATTGAGTTGCCATCACAGAGCACTCGATATGCCAACCAGGTCGCCCATCTCCCCAAGGAGCTTGCCAAGATATCTCGCCTTTTTTTGCGTTTTTCCATAAGGCAAAATCCAAAGGATCCTCTTTTAATTGCTGTTCGGCGCCCGTGCGTTTACTAGCGCCCACTTCCAATTCATCAACCGATTGGTCACTTAAACGGCCGTATTTAGAAAACTTACGGGTCCGATAGTAAACGTCGCCATCAATTACATAAGCATATTCTTTATCAAGCAAAACTTGAATGAAATGAATGATATCTTGCATATAATCAACAACACGCGGGTGATGTGTTGCTGGTTTTACGTTCAATTTGGTTGTATCTTCTTCAAAAGCCTTAATAAACCGTTCGGCGACCTCAGGCGTTGTTATCTCTAATTCCTTAGCTGCTCGGATGATTTTGTCATCGACATCAGTAAAATTCGATACATAATTTACTTCATAACCACGAAATTCCAAATAGCGGCGGATAGTATCAAAAGAAACCGTACTTCTGCCATTACCAATATGAATATAATTATAGACAGTTGGTCCACAAACATACATCTTAACCTTGCCTGCTGTAATCGGATGAAACTCTTCTTTTTCTCTAGTCAGTGTATTGTATATTTTGATCATTTAAAATACTCCTTTCCTACTAAGTTGTTAAAAATAAGCGCCTTTCAAGTAGGTTAAACTAACCTATCCGAAAGACGCTTATACACGTGGTTCCACTTTCATTTGCAATTATTTCCTCATGAAAAGCGTAACGAACTTTCTCCGTCTTTGGTTTTGCCAAAGCCACTTACAGGTGCATTTCTTAAACTTTTTTTGACCGCCTCGCAGCAAAAGCCGTCTCTCTGTGAAAAAAAGATTAATACTTCGTCTGTTCATCGTGTTTACAGTATTTCATTCAAATGTGCTAATGCTTTTTCTCTACCTAATAATTCAATAGTATCCGGTAATTCTGGTCCATGCATCGCACCAGATACCGCAATTCGAATCGGCATATATAAATTCTTGCCTTTTGAACCTGTTTCTTTTTGGACATCCTTAATTGCTTTTTTAACAGTCGGAGCATCTACTATCTCCAATTGTTCTAATTGCGCTTTAAATGCATTAAGAACTGCCGGAACATTTTCACCTGCCAACACCTCTTTAGCTGTATCATCTAAAATAGGATGTTCGTCGAAGAAAAGATAAGTTAAATCAACAATTTGAGCAGCATAGCTCATTTGGGGTTGATACAAGCTAACTAGTTTTTTCACCCATGCCAAGCGTTCAGAACTAGGGTTTTTTTCTATACGTCCATCTGCTTGTAAATAAGGTAAACACATATTTGTTAGTGTATCGATATCTAATTGTTTAATATAATAATTTCCGATCCATTCTAATTTTTTAGCGTCAAATGAAGCCGGCGATTTACTTAAACGACTTGATTCAAACATATCAATAATTTCTTGTTTTGAAAAAATTTCGTCTTCGCCTTTAGGCGACCAACCAAGTAAGGCAATGAAATTCAACATTGCTTCAGGTAAGTAACCTAGCTGACGATATTCTTCAATAAATTGCAAGATTGATTCATCACGTTTACTCAATTTTTTGCCCGTATCGGCATTGATAATCAACGTCATATGGCCAAACTTCGGAATGGGCCAGCCAAATGCTTCATAAATCATCATTTGCTTGGGTGTATTCGCAATATGATCGTCGCCGCGTAAAACATGCGTAATTCCCATCATATGATCATCTACAGTTACCGCAAAATTATAAGTCGGCATGCCATCTTTCTTTTGAATAATAAAGTCGCCACCTACATTATCTGATTCAAAAACAATTTCATCTTTTACCAGATCATCAAAACGATATTCAGTATTCTTCGGCACACGGAAACGGACAACTGGAACGATTCCTTGAGCTTCTTTTGCAGCTTGTTCTTCTACGGATAGATGAGCACATTTACCGCTATAATGAGGAATTTCACCTCTTGCTTTTTGAGCGTCTCTTTCTTCTTCTAATTCCTCTTGCGTACAATAGCATTTATATGCTCGATTACTAGCTAACAACTGTTCAATCAGTGGCAAATAGATATCTTGCCGTTCTGACTGACGATAGGGACCATAATCGCCCGGTTTTTCTGGTGATTCATCCCAGTCAACGCCTAACCAAGCTAGGTTATCCAATTGGCTTTTTTCTCCGTCTTCAATGTTTCTTTTTTGGTCGGTATCTTCGATGCGAATAATAAAATCGCCATCCATATGGCGAGCGTATAAATAATTAAACAAAGCGGTTCGAGCATTGCCTATGTGTAAGTGCCCCGTGGGGCTTGGTGCGTACCGCACACGTACTTTCGTCATTTTCATCTTCCTCTTCTTTTTAAATCTTAAAGGTTTATTATTTGATATAAGAATAACTATTCAGCTAAAATTGTACATTTAAACGGCGGATTAGTAAAGCCTAACGGCTACCTAATCCGCATTTATCTCGTAGTTACTTCACTTTATTTTTCTGAGTTTTGATTGTCAAGACCTCGTCCGGCATGGGCCGGCTTAGCAAAAATCATACGGCCAGCAGCGGTTTGCAGGGCACTCGTTACAATAACACGCAATCGTTCGTTCATATAATGCATGCCTTCTTCTACCACGACCATCGTGCCATCATCTAAATAAGCCACTCCTTGCTGTCGTTCCGTCCCTGCTTTTATGATCATAACTTCCATTGATTCTCCAGGGATAACTACCGGTTTAACTGCATTTGCCAACTGGTTAATATTTAGTATTGGCACATTTTGAAACTCAGCCACCTTGTTTAAATTATAGTCATTTGTTACCACGATACCATCTAACAATTTGGCAAGTTTTAACAGCTTACTGTCAACTTCTGAAATATTTTCAAAATCACCATCATACATTTCAACAGCAATGCCATCTTCTTTTTGTAAAGAATTTAAAATATCTAACCCTCTACGACCACGAACCCGTTTTAAACTATCACCAGAATCGGCAATATACTGCAGCTCGTACAATACAAAATTAGGAATCAGAAGTGTTCCTTCAATAAAACCAGTTTGTGCGATGTCATAAATACGCCCGTCAATAATAACACTGGTATCTAATATTTTATATTTATGAAAAGGATCTTCTACCTTACGATCAAGTAATTGCTGGCTTTGCTGCTCATTTTTCTTTCCACGGGGAGCAAAAAGCTTCTTCCATTCCTCAATTCTGGTCACCCCGACTTGAAAACCAAAATAGCCGAATATAATCATCAACATGAAAGGTACAATACTGTTAACAAAGGGCACTTCCCAATTATAAAACGGAATTGAGACTATCACACCCATAATCAATCCCAAAATCGTCCCGATAACGCCAAACAAAAGATAGGTCAAGCTAAATCCACTCAGCCATTTTTCGATTTTTTGAATCCCGGTTGAAATCATATTAGTTACCAATAATGAAAACAAATAAAAAATAAGTGCACCAATCAAACTATTGGTTACATTATTATTCAACCAAGCATTTTGCTGCTGTCCGATCATTTCCCAACCTAGGGGCAATGAAGAAATACCCAAACTGGCACCAGCTAATACCATTAAAACAGTAATGACTCGTTTTTGCATATACACACCTCCGTTCGTCTACTCTTAGCGAAATACACGTTTTAATGCTTCATCCAGCGTCGCTACACCCACAACTTCGATGCCTGCTGGCGCTTGCCAGCCGCTTAAATTATTTTTGGGTAGATAAACTCTTTCAAAGCCTAATTTTTGTACTTCTTTTACACGTTGCTCAATGGCACTGACACGACGGATCTCTCCTGTTAGTCCAATTTCGCCAATAAAGCACTCCGTGGGTTTTGTTCCTTTTTCTTTATAACTAGAAGCAATGCTAATAGCTGTGGCTAAATCAATTGCCGGTTCATCTAATTTTACCCCACCGGCTGCTTTTAGATAAGCATCTTGGTTTTGTAAAAGTAAACCTGCTCGCTTTTCTAACACCGCCATAATTAAAGAAACCCGGCTAAAATCAAGGCCAGTCGTAGTTCGTTTAGCATTACCAAACATCGTTGGAGTAACTAATGCTTGAATCTCAACTAAAATAGGACGAGTACCTTCCATTGCTACAACAATAGCTGAACCGCTAGTCCCTTCCAGTCGTTCTTCTAAAAAAACTTGCGAAGGATTACTAACTTCTTTTAATCCTTGTTCATACATCTCAAAAATACCAATCTCATTCGTTGAACCAAAACGATTTTTTACTGCCCGTAAAATGCGAAATGATTGATATTTATCCCCTTCAAAATATAAGACAGTATCGACCATATGCTCAAGCATGCGAGGACCAGCAATCGATCCTTCTTTAGTCACATGGCCCACCACGAAAATGGCGATTCCATTTGACTTAGCAATTTTTAATAATTCAGCCGTCGTTTCTCGAACTTGACTAACACTTCCAGCGACGCTTGAGATATCTGGCTGTGTCATAGTCTGTATAGAATCAATAATCACATAGTCTGGCTGCAATTTTTCGATCGTATCACGAATATCTTGCATATCTGTCTCAGCAAATAGATAAAAGTCATTATCTTCATCGCCTAAACGCTGCGCGCGCATTTTTATTTGTTCTGCACTTTCTTCTCCAGAGACGTAAAGCACTTTACCGCCAGTTGCTGCCAGTTGTTGTGACACCTGTAAAAGTAAGGTAGATTTACCAATACCAGGATCGCCGCCTAACAGAATCATCGAACCTGGGACAACACCGCCACCTAACACACGATTTAACTCATCTAAAGAAGTTTTTACTCGCGGTTCCTTTCTAGGCGTGACATCTTTTAAAAGAGTCGCTTGCATTTTTTCTCCAGTCAACGTGGATCTTGTTCTGCGATCAGTAGTATCTTGAATTTTTTCTTCTACCATTGAATTCCAACTGCCACAATTGGGGCATTTTCCCAAATATCTAGGCGAAATATACCCGCAATTTTGACATTCAAATTGTGTTTTTGCCTTTTTTGCCATAGTTTCCCTTCTTTTATTTCGCTTGGTCAGACGAACCTAAACCACCCGTGCGATCATGATCAGTTTGATCTTGGTCTGCTTTTAAAAATGGTAAGAAAATTCCTTGGCCGATTCGTTCGCCTTTTTTTATGACTACATCTTTCAAACCAAAATTAGTAAATTGGAACATAATATGTCCTTCATTTGCTGTGTTGTTATAATAATCGCTATCGATAACGCCAATTCCGTTTGCAACAAGTAAAAAACGTTTTAATGGATTACTGGAACGATTGGCCAGTTGTAAAAATTCATCCTCCATCATATACGACTTAACCCCTGTGGGAACTAAGACTGGTTTAATCTTTTTTTCTGTTGCTGCATTATCATTGATTTTTCTGGTTAAAAGTTGCTTCCATATACTTGGGATCACGACTTCTGCTGCAGCTTCAAAATCATAACCAGCAGAATGATGCGTGGCTCGTTGTGGCAAATGGATCTCTTTGTTTATATAATCTGTGACGATTTCAAATCCTCTTTTTTTCATAACAACCCTCCATAAAGACTACGCCTATTTTACCATATCTTTGGCAAAAAACTGAGTGTCTTTCTGTTTTCTAAAAATTTCTCAAGAATTAACAAATAAGTTAGTTATTTTTTATGTATATTGTCTTATTTTTGCATCTTTTTACCCAACGCGTTAGGATGAAATTAAGAAAAGAAAGGAAGGTATCACAAATGACAAAAAACATTCTAGATGAAACAACCACATTAAATAATGGTGTCAAGATGCCGTATTTTGGTTTAGGCGTATGGAAGACCGATAATCATACCGCACAAAACTCAGTGACCGAAGCAATCAAAAATGGTTATCATTTGATCGATACCGCCAAACAATACGGAAACCAAGCGGGCGTTGCCAAGGGAATCCGCGAAGGTTTACGACAAACAGGTGGCAACCGTAAGGACTTATTCATCACAACCAAGGTATTTAATGGGGACGCTGGCTATGATTCAACGTTACATGCTTTTTATGATACATTGCATGAGCTACAATTGTCTTATATTGATTTGTATTTAATTCATTGGCCAGTAGACGGACAGTATATTGATACTTGGCATGCTTTAGAAAAATTATATAAAGATGGTTTAATTCGGGCAATTGGCGTTTCTAATTTTGATAACGAACGATTACAAAATTTGTTAGATCATGCTAACGTCACACCAGCTGTTAACCAAATGGAATATAACCCATTAAACCAGGAAAAAGAAATCCATGAAATGGCACGAATGACTGGAATTCAATTAGAAGCTTGGTCGCCCTTAGGTGGCGGGGAAGCACTAAATGATGCAACCATTAACCAATTAGCAGAAAAATATCATAAATCAGCTGCCCAAATTATTTTGCGTTGGAACTATCAACAAGATGTTATCACTATTCCAAAATCTACTCATAAAGAGCGTATGATTGAAAATAGTCAAATCGCTGACTTCGAATTATCCAACGAAGATGTCCAAAAAATCCAAGAAATGGATAAGAAGAAACACTCAATTTGGTATGATGAGTTCGATTGGCATAATCCAACCGATCCTAATAATACTCCTGAGACAGTAGAAGTTTGGGACGATACAGAGCAATATAAAAATTAAGCAAAAACAAAGAGACTTATATCACAGCCCCTTTGTTAATAAAATATCCGAACTATAAGAGAGATTATCCCTGCCATTACTCGTCGCAAACTCACGACCATTAGGAAATCTCATCAAATATAGTCCGGATATTTTTGTCTTATCTTTACTTATGTCACAGCCTTTTTCATTATTCTTCTGTGGGTTTAATTGCTACTTTTTTTGGCACATTTTTTTGTTTTATACAAAATTTATACCAAGCATATACAAAAATCCCCAAAATGATGAAGCCACCATAGCCAACTGCTGGATACACAAATCCAATAACGTTTGTAAATCCACCAAAACTTAGAGCAAAAGCTGCTATTGAAGCTGCTAATAATACATAACGAAAATTCTTCTTGTTTGGTGTAATAAAACTAGTTGAAAATGAATATAAAACGCTCATTGCTGTATTCCAAATTTCAAAGAAAATTAAAATTGACATAATAAGACCCACCCATGGTTGAATCAAACGAGCCATTTGAAGCATTGGTAGATCAAAGGTAGCTACTTGTGCAGAAGTTGCAAATAAAGTTAAATTAATTAAAACAATTAGACATCCAACTACAATACCTCCAATTAATCCGCCATGACGGGCAACTTTTTTGTCTTTTTCTACGCCACCTAGAAGAAAGGCAGTTGCAACACCTGTAGTTAAGTTTACTGAAGCATAGTTTAATACACTGACCCACCAATTAGGTAATGGGGAAGTCAATTCTAATGCGTCTGCATTCATAGCAGCAAAATCCCAATCTGCTGTTGAAAGCGAACGAAAACTAATAACGATAACCAAAATAATTAAAAAAGGGGCAATCGCTCCAATAGCGCCAACAACTTTTTCTGTATTCATCATCCCTACCAAAAAAACAAGGGCTACACAAATTAAATTTCCTAACCAAATAGGCCAACCAAATTGTTGGTTCAAATTACTGCCAGCGCCTGCTACCATTACGACGCCAATTCCGAATAATGTTAACAATAAAAAGATATCAATTACACGATTGGTAATCGGTGAGACAATATGGTTTAATACGTCGCGATGCGAATAGGCTTTGAAAAAATGACCCATATCAACAATAACAAAACCAAAAAATCCAAAAATGAAAATAGAAACTATCGTTCCAACGATCCCCCAAATACCAAAACTAGTAAAATATTGCAGCATTTCTTGTCCAGAAGCAAACCCTGCACCAATAATAATTCCTGTAAAAGCCATAGCGATTTTAAACTTTCTCATATACCTACCAACCTTTCTAACAACTAAATTACTGGCACAAAACTACCAGCCTTGCCCAGATACATCGTAATCCTCTAATTTTCCTTCTGCCAATTCATTCATGGTTTCTTCAATTAAGTCCAAAGCTTTTACTAATTCTTGATCCGTAATAACTAACGGTGGTTGAAAACGCAAAACACTCTCACCAATAGCAATCAAAACAGCCCCTCTTTCGAACAAACGATTGCAAATCTTTAGAGCTGCTTGGCTATCCTTTGTTTTGCTTTTTTTATCTGTCACAATATCAATGCCTATTGATAAACCCATCCCACGTACGTCACCAATAAACGCATACTCGTCTTTCCACTTTTTCATTCGTTCTTGTGCTATTTTACCTTTACGTGTACTTTCTTGCAGCAGGTTGTCTTCTTCAATCATGGCTAAAGTGGCTAAAGAAGCAGCACAGCAAACTGGATTAGCTGCAGTTGTAAATACGTGGGCAGGTGCTTCTAAGCTGTCCATAATTTCTTTACGCCCCACAATGGCAGATAAAGGCATTCCGCCAGCTAATGACTTACCATAAGCAACTAAGTCTGCTTCAACATCAAAGTGTTCTGTTGAACACCAAGTCCCTGTCCGTCCAAGCCCTTGCTGCACATCATCGACAGCAAATAAAATCCCATGTTTATGGCAAAGGTCATACAAGGCTTTAAAATAACCCGGCACAGGTTCTAATAAACCGCCATCTCCTTGTAATGTTTCAATAACAACACAAGCAATTTCTTCTGGCGGTAGATAGGTCTCCATCATTTGTTTAAATGGTGCTAAGTATTCTTCAATCGAATTAGGTTTCGCTTGTCCATACATCCCGCGGTAATTATCTGGAAACGGTATGTGTTCAATGTTAGGTACGAATGGCCCCATTTTAGCGCGCATTTTGACATTAATTGCTGACATCGAAATCGAACCATAAGTAGAACCATGGTAAGCATTTTGAAAAGTAACGATATTTGGTCGATCAGTATAAGCTCGCGCATATTTCATGATTCCATCACATGCATCAGAACCGGTTAATCCAAAAGTCGCTTTTTTGGCAAATTGTCCTGGTGTGATTTCACATAATTTTTCCGCTAGCTTAATTGCCGGCTCATGGTACATATAAGCCGGGGTATAATGGACCATTTTATCCGCTTGTGCTTTAATCGCGTCCGTAATCTTTTTAGGTGAATGCCCTACGTTAATTGCACTAGCACTAGCTAATAAATCAATATATTCTTTGCCTGCAAAATCGACTAAGGTTGCCCCTTTAGCATGATCGATTAATAATGGATAGTAAGAAATCCTTCCTGCTTTAGCAAAATATTGTTCATCTTTTTCCATCAATTCTTCATATGTTGCCATATATCACACCTCCTGATTAATATAAACAAACGCAATTATTCCATTTTTCTGACTTTTCCAATTATTTTTATCATGAATTAAGTTCAGATAAGTGGTCGTTTCATTTATTATTCAATAAACTAACACCATGACGTAGCCATGTCAATTGATTTTCTGAATTTTTCGAATATTCAATAAAGTAACTTCGATTCTAAACTTTCTCTAATATTTTTTGTATAATAAATGACGAAAACCTTATTTGTTAGTACAATAGATAATAACGAAGGAAAAATGGAGAAGATTATGTGTAAGGAAAACAAAGACCCAAAACGCATCGTAGTAAAAGTTGGTACGACCACTTTGATTTATCCAAATGGGAATATAAATTTAGGCAGTATTGATGAATTAGCTTTTGTCCTAAGCGATTTGAAAAATCGTGGAAAAGAAATTATTCTAGTTTCCTCAGGAGCAATTGGCGTAGGATTAAACCAATTACAATTAAATCAGCGACCTGTTTCCATTCCAAAGCAACAAGCTGTGGCAGCGGTTGGTCAAGCTGAACTAATGGATATTTACAATCAGCGTTTTCAAGTATACAGCCAGCAAATTGCCCAAGTGCTTTTAACCAGAGATATTGTAGAATATCCAGAAAGTCGCAACAATGTAATAAATACCCTAGAAGAGTTACTAAGCATGGGAATCATCCCTATTATTAACGAAAACGATACAGTAGCAGTTGATGAATTGGATCATTTAACAAGATTTGGTGATAATGACCGGCTTTCAACTATTGTTAGTGAATTAACGCATGCTGAATTATTAATTATGCTTTCAGATATTGACGGTTTTTATTCTGATAATCCTTTGAAAAATACACAAGCGAAACTTCACCGACGAGTTACCAAAATTGATGATAACTTAATGAAACAAGCTGGTGCCAGCAACAATCAATTTGGTACAGGTGGTATGGTCAGTAAACTCAAAGCGGCCAAACGTGTGTTAGATGTAGAGGGTAGTATGGTGTTAGCAAATGGAAAACGTCCTAAAGTTATTTTTGATATTTTAAATGGCGCAGATATTGGCACGTTGTTTAAGGGGGAATCATCTTGACAGATTTACAATTATTAGGAAAACAAGCAAAAAAAGCAGCTACTCAATTAGGTTTGTTAGATACAAAACAAAAAAACCGATTTTTAGAATATATGGCCGCAGCAATCGAAGAAAACACGGAAGAAATTTTACAAGCCAATCAAATGGACCTCGAGCAGGCAGATGAAAATGAAATAAAAGAAGTAATGAAGGATCGCCTACGACTAACAAAAGATCGTATCAAAGAGATGGCAGACGGTATACGTCACGTAGCCCAATTGGATGACCCAATCGGTACCATCGAACATATGTGGAAAAATGAAGATGGCTTGACGATTGGCCAAAAACGAGTCCCTATCGGCGTCATTGGTATCATTTATGAATCTCGTCCAAATGTAACAACGGATGCAGCCAGCTTATGCTTTAAATCTGGTAATGCCGTTATTTTACGGGGAGGCAAAGAAAGTTTTTATTCAAATCAATTGCTGGTTAGTATTTTACAAGAAGCCTTAGAAAAAAATCATTTCTCTCCACATGCGATTCAATTTATTGATGACACAGCTCATGAAACGGCCAATGAAATGATGCAAATGACTGACTTTCTAGATGTTTTGATTCCTAGAGGCGGCGCTGGTTTAATCAAGCACGTCAAAGAAAATGCGAAAGTTCCAGTGATTGAAACAGGAACTGGCAATAACCATATTTATGTTGATAAAGACGGACAACTTGATATGGCTACTGATATCGTGGCCAATGCCAAAGCACAACGTCCTTCAGTTTGTAATGCATGTGAGACACTTTTGATCCATAAAGAAGTGGCTGCTTTCTTCTTACCCGCAATGGAAGAAAGCTTAATAGATCTAGGCATTGAACTGCGTGCTGACGAACGTGCTAGTGAATATCTTCCTTCCGCAACATTAGCAACAGAAGAAGATTGGTCTACAGAATTCCTAGATTACATTCTAGCGATAAAAGTAGTTGATTCCATCGACGAAGCCATTACACATATTAATCATTATAATACAAAACATTCAGAAGCAATCGTAACCGATAATTATTTTGCTGCGCAAAAGTTCTTAAATGAAGTCGATGCTGCTGCGGTTTACGTCAATGCTTCCACACGCTTTACCGATGGTCTCGTATTTGGCTTCGGAGCTGAGATTGGTATCTCCACCCAAAAATTACACGCTAGAGGGCCGATGGGATTAAAAGCATTAACTAGCACAAAATATATTATTTATGGCGATGGTCAAATTAGGGAATAAGTTTCACGTGAAACAAGCTTTGATCTTATACTTTAGTTTATTCAATAATTAGCCCCAGTCCTTGTGCGATCGTAATGGCCTGTTCTTGATTTACTTTCAATCCTTTGATAGTTTCTTGTGATAGAGCAATGCTATCAAAATAATTGGTTGTCAAATCAAGACCGGCCATGTCGGTTAAAAACCAATTCGAATGACTCAGTTGGTTACTTTGCATATCCAAATTTTTCCAGCGTGTTTCATTAAATTCCGCTTCATTTAACGCACAGTTGCTAAATGTAACCGTCTTTAAATTGGCATGGCTGAACGAAGCGAAATTAGTAAGGCAATCATCAAATGTACAGTCACGCAAATAACTTTCAGCAAAATTGGTTCCAATCAATTTACATTGACGAAAAATAACTTGATGAAAACTAGCGCCTATCCAAGCTAAATTAGAAAAATCACAATGGTCAAAAATGACATTACTACACTCAAAACGTTCTAATTGAGTGTTTTGCATAATAAGATGATTTAACTCAGATTCTCGCAAAACCATATTTTTAGCCGACAAATAGCTCTGATCGCCATCTTTTATTTTTAAACCAGAAAAAATGGACTCATCTTCAAGAAAAAAATCTCCCGCTGTTAAAGTTGGAAGTTTTGGTGATAATGGTACTTTGGAATTTACTTTTTTCATATGTTGGTTCTCCTTTTTTAAACTATTCTATTATTCTAACAGAACTTACTGCTTAAGTCGGATGCGCAGTGTAAAAAATTTTGCTATTCTTAATATTGAAAAGTAGGAGGGACACCACATGAAAAACCGCTCAAATTTCTTAAATATATTGATCATTTTAGTCGGGCTGATTTTAGCTAGTATAGCATTAAAAATCCTCTTATCCTTAGCAACCGGTATCTTATATCTCGTCTTTAAATTTGGAATACCGTTATTAATCATTGGAGGAGTCATTTACTGGTTAACAAATAGACACAAAAGCCCTAGAAGATAATAGGAAGAACGAACAAGCAGCTTGTTCGTTCTTTTTTTTATAGTTAGCGTGTAAAATCAGGAGAAGTTTAAGTAACTTCCATTCTTTCTCAAAAATGTAGCTTATTTTTTTACATTATGATACAGCTCAATCATTACAAACTTCATAAGCCAGGCCGCCCTCATTTCCCGCTAAATTTTATTTTTAATGAACCGTTTAAAACAATTATATTAATAAGGTTTTAAGACTACTAGTAAAAACAGCTGTATCTATCTTGCAGACTTGAAACACGGTAGGTTCCTCGCTATAATGGTCAGAGGACCTTAAAAGGTCAATACGAAAAAAGTGAGGAAATTTATTGATTACTGTAAATAATGTAAGTTTGCATTTTTCTGGTCGCAAACTTTTTGATGATGTTAACTTAAAATTTACACCTGAAAACTGTTATGGCTTAATCGGGGCTAATGGCGCCGGAAAGTCTACATTTTTAAAAGTGCTATCAGGTGAAATTGAACCATCGACCGGTACCGTTACTATGGGCCC
This sequence comes from Tetragenococcus koreensis, assembly GCF_003795145.1. Classification (GTDB taxonomy): domain Bacteria; phylum Bacillota; class Bacilli; order Lactobacillales; family Enterococcaceae; genus Tetragenococcus; species Tetragenococcus koreensis. Next base: position 2,180,231 of record NZ_CP027786.1, read on the forward strand.
TGATGAACGGATGACCGTATTAAAGCAAAATCACTTTGATTATGAACAATATCCAGTCATTGAAACAGTCATTATGGGACATAAACGTTTATATGATGTAATGAAAGAAAAAGATGCGCTATATACAAAAGAAGATTTTACAGATGAGGATGGGATCCACGCTGCAGAATTAGAAACAGAATTTGCCGAATTAAACGGTTGGGAAGCTGAGTCTGAAGCTGCTGTTCTTTTGCAAGGGCTAAATATTCCTGAGGAACTTCATCAAGTTCAAATGAATGAACTAACAGAAGGCCAAAAAGTAAAAGTGTTACTAGCTCAAGCATTATTTGGCAAACCTGACGTGTTATTACTTGATGAACCGACGAATGGTTTAGATATTCCGTCAATTAACTGGTTAGAAGAATTTTTGATTAATTTTGAAAATACCGTTATCGTTGTATCCCATGACCGCCACTTTTTAAACAAAGTGTGTACTCATATGGCAGATTTAGATTATGGAAAAATCAAATTATATGTAGGAAACTATGATTTTTGGTTAGAATCCAGTCAATTGGCAACTAAATTACAGCAACAATCCAATGCAAAAAAAGAAGAACAAATTAAAGAATTGCAGGAATTTATTGCGCGTTTTAGCGCCAATGCTTCAAAATCAAAGCAAGCAACTTCACGCAAGAAAATGTTGGACAAAATTACCTTAGATGATATTCAACCGTCTTCTCGCCGCTATCCTTTTATTAGCTTTAAACCCGAGCGGGAGATTGGTAATGACTTATTACAAGTAGAAAATATCAGTGTCACAATTGATGGCAAGAAAATTTTAGACAATATTTCTTTTACATTAAATAAAAACGATAAAGTTGCTTTTATTGCAAAAGATGATATTGCAACTACCACTTTATTGAACGTCATTACTGGTCAAACAGAGCCTGACACAGGTTCTATACGTTGGGGCGTCACTACTAGCCAAGCTTATATGCCTAAAGACGCTAGTAATGAGTTTGACAGTCATTTGTCCATTTTAGAATGGTTGCGGCAGTATGCTGCCAAAGAAGAAGATGACAATACTTTTTTACGTAGTTTCTTAGGTAGGATGTTATTTTCTGGTGAAGAAGTGAATAAAAAGGTCAATGTGCTTTCTGGTGGCGAAAAGGTTCGTTGTTTGTTGTCAAAACTTATGTTAACAAAAGCCAACGTTTTGCTTTTAGACGACCCTACCAACCACTTGGATCTAGAGTCAATCACAGCATTGAACAATGGGTTGATGGATTTTGCCGGAGCACTACTATTTACCTCCCATGACCATGAATTTATACAAACTTTGGCTAACCGAGTGATCGTGGTATCTGATCAAGGAGTCGTTGATCGTATGGATACTACTTATGACGAATTTTTAGAAAATGAAGCAGTACAAGAACGTCTTACTCAACTATATGCTTAAAATTAATAAAAAAGATCAGGTTATTCGGTTTTGTCTCGAATAACCTGGTCTTTTTCTATAATCTATTTTCTCCCATTGAAAAAACAGCAATACAGCCATAACCAGTATGACTAGCAATGGTAGGACCTAAAGGAAAATAAGTAATTGGTGTTTTAGGATGACGTTGGTTTAATTGTTGCACAACCTTATTCAACGCTTCTTCATCGCCACTATAAGCAATATAAAAGTGGTCAACGATCGACAAATCTGCTCTAGTACTTGTTTCATTCACTAATCTTTGCAAGGCTTTTTTACGACCATGAACTTTATCAACATTTTGTAAACGGCCTTTCTCATCTACATTAAGGATGGGCTTAATATTTAATAAACCACCGATAGCTGCCTGCGTTTTGGTTATTCTCCCACCATGTACTAAATGCTTTAAATCATCAACAGTAAACCAAGAGTGCAAACACATTTTATATTTAGTTAACCATTGAACTGTTTCTTCTAAGGTTTTTCCTGCTTTTTGTAAGCGGACTGCTTCCATTACTAGCATACCTTGGCCTAAACTGGCAGTCTTTGTATCAAAACTAGTAACAGTAAAATCAGGATATTCCTCTTTCAATTGTTCAATGGCTGTCAAAGAACTTTCATAGGAGCCGCTCAAGCCCGAAGAAAAAGCAATATATAAAACGGGGATATTCTTTTTAGCATAGGACCTTAAAAACGACATGTATCTACCTACATTGATTTGTGATGTCGTTGGCTGTTTGTTTTCCTTTAATTGTTCTAAAAACCATGAATTATCAAAAGTTTTTCCTAAATCGTCAGTATATTCTTCACCATCCAACTCAACAAACATAGGAATGTAAGCAACTTTGTATTTATCTAGCAAATCTGCTGGTAAATCACAGCAAGCATCTGTGACGATTTGAAACATATTCTCGCTCCTTTGAAGTTGACTTTCTTTCATTATACCTTAAAATTTGAAATAACTTAAATTTTTTATGCTCACAAGAAAAGGAGCCAGATCAATAGTAAAAGCCCTCCTCATAGTAGACTAGAAATTTTTATTTTTTCTACTGTCTACTATAAGAAGAGCCTATCATTTGATAAGAGTCGCTAATGTCATGGATTTGCGACAAGGATCTGCTGGAGTGCAAGAGCGGTCTATCTACAATTGAGATATTTTACTTTCCAAAGGGCTCACTTTATGGTCCCTTTTAATAATTTGCTGTTAAATTTGCGACCAAACACTTTCTAAAATATTTGTTTGATTACGATCTGGACCTACCGAAAAAGTTGAAATTCTTACGCCAACAAGTTCTGAAATTCGGCGAAGGTAGTTCCGCGCATTTTCTGGTAGTTCTTCCAATGTTTTACAATTTGTGACATCTTCTGACCACCCAGGTAATTCTTCATATACTGGTTTACAGCGATTTAATTCTTTTAGGCTAGCTGGATAATGATAAATCAATTTTCCATCTAACTCATAAGCGGTACAAATTTTCACAGTGTCTAGTCCGCTTAACACATCAATACAGTTTAGCGCTAAATTAGTGATACCTGAAACACGACGCGAATGACGCATTACCACTGAATCAAACCAACCAACACGACGTGGTCGGCCCGTCGTCGTGCCATATTCACGGCCTACTTCTCTAATTTGGTCGCCTACCTCATCAAATAATTCTGTAGGAAATGGACCATCACCTACCCGTGAAGTATAAGCTTTGCATACACCTACAACTTTATCGATTTTAGAAGGTCCTACGCCACTACCAATGGTGACACCACCAGCAACTGGATTCGAAGAAGTAACAAAAGGATAAGTACCTTGGTCAATATCCAGCATAACACCTTGTGCTCCCTCAAATAAAACACGTTTCCCACGGTCCAAAGCGTCATTTAAAATCACAGAAGTATCTGCAACATATTGTTTGATTTGTTGACCATACTCATAAAACTCTTCAAAAATATCTTCAAATGCAAGCGCTTGGTCGTCATACATTCTTTCAAATTGTCTATTTTTATCTGCCAAATTAACTTTTAAACGTTCGCTAAAAATATCCTTATCCAACAAATCGGCGATACGAATACCTACACGTGCTGCTTTATCCATATAAGCCGGTCCGATGCCTTTAATTGTGGTCCCGATTTTATCAGCGCCTTTAGCATCTTCTTGCAATTGGTCTAATTTGATATGATACGGTAAAATCACATGAGCACGATCAGAAATTCGTAAGTTTTCCGTGGAGACTCCATGTTCTTTTAAATAATTTAATTCTTCTACAAGAGATTTAGGGTTTACGACCACGCCATTTCCAATAACGCTAATTTTTTCTTTATAAAAAATGCCCGAAGGGATCAAATGCAATTTATATGTTACATCATCAAATTTAATGGTGTGACCTGCATTATCACCGCCTTGATAACGTGCAATTACCTCCGCATTTTCACTTAAAAAATCAGTAATTTTTCCCTTTCCTTCATCGCCCCATTGTGTTCCTACAATTACCACTGATGACATATGGATACCTCTTTCTTTTGATCTATTTAAATAAACAAAAAGTAAGCAGCAATGATCCGATTTGCGGATTACTTTTCCTCACTCCCGCATTATTGTACCAACTTATATACTTCATTACAATGAAAAATCGAATGTTTAACTTTAAATTTTTTTAACATTAGTCAAAACACGAACATTATTAAATAAATAGTTAAAATACTATTTAAAAGGCGAAAAATAGCGAGATTTAGTAAAAATCATAGTTTTCGTATAGCGTTTCTAGTGCCTTTTTTTCTTGGTTCAATTTCTTTCCAATATTAGTTTCAGAGACTGTGGTACGACTTTCAACTCGTTCTACCAATCGTTTCGTTGATAAAATATCATTCCGTTGTTCGATGGACTCTTTTACTGAAGAAAATGGCTGATGAGCCACTAGTTGTAATCCATAACTATTGGATAATAATGTATAACCGGCTAAGCCGGTTTCTTTTTGGTAACTTTTAGCAAATCCTCCATCAATCACCAACATCCTCCCATTGGCTTTGATTGGATTTTCACCTTTATTCGCTTTGACTGGAGTATGCCCATTAACAATATGACCAGTTAAAGGCAAGTTAAAATCTTTTAGAATTTCTTGGCAAATCGCCTCTTGGTTCCTTAAACGGTAATAAGCATTTTTTTCTTCATGGTGCGTTTGTTTATCTTCAACATAATACCGTTCAAAAGTTGCCATAACTTTTTTTCCAAATAGGGAGGAACATTCACCTGTCCATAAATACCACAGCAAATCAGTCGCAAAATCAGCAGAAATATCAGGATGATTATAACTATAACGAATTTGTTCTTCAAAGAAATCTAATAGACTTTTGCCAGAGTAATGTGTCTGCCCTACACGTAATGATTTGAAATCACCATTTTGATGGAGGGGGATGCAGCCATGAAGTAATAAATTCCCGTTATAACATAAATACATACTCCCTCTTTCCATTAGAAAATCCATATGACGCTTCAGTGGTTCAGAAGTCTGAAATGAACGTAATAATTTTTCTAGTAGTTGCTCTTCTTCGTAAGTCAAAGCACAAGGGTTAGCGGGATCAATGGTGGGTGCAGTGAAATCGGCCAATGAATATGTTTTGCCATTAAGCTCAATAGTTTCTTTAGTATAATCAATCAAGTCCAGCATGTTTCGTTCATTCATGAGAAATTCAGGACGTCGTTTGATGAGCTGTCCCTCTAATTTAAATTGTAGTATGGCAGTTGCTTGCTGTATCTTATTTAAACTATCCTTTTCAGCAGCAGAAAAATTGGTTTCGTCATCTAATTTAGGAGAAAACTTGTCCAACTTTGGATAATATTTGTATGCATATTCTACTAAAGGCCGCAAGTTGATACCATAACGATCTTCAATAATTGCTAAATTGCCGTATCTAGCACAAATACGTAAAACATTAATAAGGGCAAGCGGCGAACCTGCCATACTAGCCAGCCAAATGATATCATGGTTTCCCCATTGAATATCCACAGAGTGATAGTGAATTAAACGTTCCATAATCAAATCAGGGGCCGGACCGCGGTCATAAATATCACCGACCACATGTAAATGGTCTACGACAAAGCGCTGTATCACATAACATAAAGCGCTAATTAAAGGCGCTGCTTGATTTAACTGAATCACATTATCAATAATTGCTTGGATATAGGCTTGTTTATCCGTTTCTTGTTGTTTTTCTGTCAATAATTCTTCAATAATATAGCTAAAGCGAGAAGGTAACGCTTTATGAACTTTCGATCGGGTATATTTACGACTAGCATAATTGACAACTGTAATTAATAATTGGATCTTTTGCACGTACCACTTTTTCAATTCTGCTGGCGTTCTGCTGTCTTTTTCTAATTGAATTTTTTCTTCTGGATAATAAATTAAAGCTGCCAAATCATCGATATCTACATCTTTTTCATTGAAACATTCAGCTATTTTCTCTTTAACACTGCCAGAACCATTACGTAAAACATGATCAAATGCCTCGTATTCACCATGTACATCGCTAATAAAGTGTTCTGTTCCTTTAGGTAAATGTAAAATCGCTTCCAAATTGATGAGTTCCGTTACTACATTTTCTTTATTTCCAAAAGTTTCTTTTAGTAATCTGTAATAATTTTCCTCTGGCATTTATATACGCTCCCTCAAAAATAAAAATTGGTATTGTTGTATATAAATACAATACAAGTTTTAAAAAATAGTTGCAAGCTTTTTAAATAAAAAAAGTTTGCAACTATTTTTTTTAATTTATTCAAATTGGTATAGTCGGATAATTACTCAAATGCTGTCCGTGGTGAAAGAGAAGAGAACTTATTATATTCTTTTATAAATAATAACTCAACGGTGCCACGAGCACCACTCCGATTTTTTTCGATAATAACTTCAATGACATTATCTTCGCCTGTTTCTTCTTCGTCATCTTCATCATTTTCTCGTTGATAATAGTCATCACGATATAAAAAAGCTACAATATCGGCATCTTGCTCAATTGATCCAGACTCACGAATATCACTTAAAACTGGACGTTTATCTTGTCTTTGTTCAACACTACGTGATAATTGCGAAAGAGCCAAGACAGGAACATTCAGTTCTTTTGCTAATTTTTTCAATTGACGGGAGATCTCTGATACTTCTTGTTGCCGACTTTCTCTTCCGGTACCTTCGATTAATTGCAGGTAGTCAATTAAAATCAAACCGAGATTTCCTTTTTCCTGCGCTAATTTACGACAACGGGCGCGAATTTCTGATACTTTAATCCCAGGTGTATCATCAATAAAAATGCTTGCTTTGGATAAACTACCCATCGCCACAATCAAATTGCGCCATTCTTCATCAGTTAATTGTCCGGTACGCAAATGACTAGCATCAATGGAACCTTCGGCACAAAGCATCCGGCTGACTAATGATTCAGCCCCCATTTCTAAACTAAAAATAGCCACAGTATTATCTGTCTTTGTTCCCACATTTTGAGCAATATTCAAAGCAAAAGCCGTTTTCCCTACGGCCGGCCGCGCTGCAATAATCAACAGTTCATCTTTTTGTAAACCGGCCGTCATTTTATCCAACGCTTTATAGCCTGTTGGAAGACCCGTGATTTCTTCATTATTTTGAGCCAATTGATCAATATTTTCAATTGTTTGATTCAATACATCTGCAATCGATTGAAACCCACTACTGTTTCTTTTTTCAGAAACTTCTAAGATGCTTTTCTCAGCATCTTCTACAATTTCCTGTACATTTTCATTTTGTTCAAAACCTGTGGTCACAATTCGATTCGCTGCTTGAATTAATTGGCGTAACGTTGCTTTATCATCAACGATCTTTGCATAATAGGATACACTTGATGATGTAGGCGAAACTTGACTTAATTCGGTTAAATAACTAATGCCGCCAACATCTTCTAGAGAATTCATTTTTTCAATTTCAGCTTTTAAAGTAATCAAATCGATTGCTTCATTACGATCATTGAGCTGGATCATACATTGGAAAATAATCTGATGGCTTCTACGATAAAAATTATTCGGCTCCAGCAGTTCCATCGCTTCGATGATCGCATCCGAATCAAGAAAAATTGCACCTAATACAGCTTGTTCTGCTTCTATATCTTGTGGTGGAATACGATCTTGCCAAACTTCGTTCATATTTTTTTCTCCTAAATAACCTACGTTCAATCATATCTTAACAATTTTTTGTGAAAACGCAAGGCAGATCCGATCGCTTCAGACCTGCCCACACTTTTATTCTTCTACTACATGTACCTTGATATTAGCTGTCACTTCAGGATGTAATTTAACTGGAACGTCAGTAAATCCCATTGAACGAATAGGTTCTTTCAATTCAATTTTCCGCTTATCTACTTTGATATCATATTGTTTACTCAACCCTTGCGCAATTTGTTTGGAAGGCACTGAGCCAAAAAGTCGTCCATCTTCGCCGGCTTTAGCTTTGATTTCTACGATTGTTTTTTCATCTTCTAAATAATCTTTTACCTTTTGCGCTTCTTGTAAGTTTTCAGCCTCTTCTTTTTCTTGCGCTTGTTTCTTACCCCGCATGGCAGCTACATTGCCATGATTAGCTTCTTTAGCTAGTTTATTTTTAAATAGATAGTTTTGCGCATAGCCGTTCGGAACGTCTTTGACGTCTCCTTTTTTTCCTTTACCTTTCACATCTTGTAAAAAAATGACTTTCATCTTTATCCTTCACTCCTTGTCATCTAATTGTTTTAATTCTTTAATTAGCATTTTCCGCACTTCTTCGATCGGCTTTCCTTTGATCTGAGTTGCAGCATTGCTAAAGTGACCGCCGCCACCTAATTTTTCCATCACGCGTTGAACATTGATACCACCCGAACTACGGGCGTTAATAGAAGTTTCATGTTCAAGCTGATTGGTAATCACAAAAGCCGCTTCGATATCGTTCATTGATAGCAGTGTATCTGCTGCCTTAGACGCTGTGACATTATCGTAGGTCTCATTTTCAGAAGCTACCGCCACAACGATATCTTTGGTTACATACTCGCTGCGTGACACTAATTCACTCATTTGTAAATACGAGTTTAAGTCTGAACTCAACAAATAGCGCACTAATGAAAGATCGGCACCATGATTTTTTAAATAACTTGCCACATGAAAAGTTTGCGCTGTCGTCCGAGTAAAAAAACTTTTCGTATCAACATAAATTCCGGATAACAATAATCCAGCAATAAATTTTGACACCTTTTTTCTTTTATTCGATTGAAATTGGATCAATTCAGCTACTAATTCACTGGCAGAAGAAGCAGCAGGTTCGATATAAGTAAGCAATGGTCGCTTAGGAAACTCATCCCCACGACGATGATGATCAATAATCATGATTTTATCAAACGCATCATACGCCTCTTTTGAGATTGAAAGCGCGGGACGATTATAATCAACCATGACCAAAACACTATTATCATCGATAAGTTTCAAAGCTTCTTTACTAGAAATAACCAGGTTAGCCACTTCTGGATGTCTATTTATTTCTTCTAAACAACGCTGGGTATCTTCTGTTACCTCTTCTGGTTCAATGATCACATAGCATTCTTTTTGATTGAATTGAGCCAAAGTAGCCACACCAAATGCACTACCTATAGCATCCATATCGGGGTAACGATGTCCCATAACAAATATTTTTTTATTTTCAGAAAAGATCTTTTTTAATGAAGCACTCATTGCCCGTGAACGTGTTCGCGTACGATGAATGGTTCCTTCTGTTTGCCCTCCAAAAAACTGTGGCTTTGCTTTAGAACTAACATCTTTTATGACAACTTGATCGCCGCCTCTAGCTAAAGCCATATCCAGATTATTTTGGGCAATTTCCCCGATTTTTTCCATCGAGCTATGACCGTATGCAATCCCCATACTCATTGTCAGTATAAATTCACTATTAATATTTGAATCTTTTAAACGTTGTAAAATATCAAATTTTTTTTCTTTGATTTGGTTTAATTCATCTTCACTAGCAACAAAGAAATAACGATCAGTATTTACCCGTTTATAAAAAATGCCATACTCATTCGCCCAGTCAGAAATCATTGTCGTGACTAGCGTATTTAGTAAAGAAATATTTTTATCATCCATTTTATCAATGATATCGTCATAATTATCCAAAGAGATAATGCCGATCACAGTCATAGCCAAGGCTCCTTATAATTTCAAATTCAACTAGTAAAATTGAACAATTGCTTAACTTTTCCAAAAAAAATCTTTTAATGATCCTATCTACTCATTTTTCATTCTATCATAAACTATTTGTTTATGCGATTTACAAAGCAAGGCTGTCGATAAAAAATCCGAATGACAAAATTGTCATTCGGATAGGCTTTTTACATTTCTTCATTTGAAAAAGGTAGTAATCCCATAATACGTGCGCGTTTAATAGCAATTGTCAACTTGCGTTGATTTCTTGCACCTGTACCTGTCACACGACGAGGTAAGATTTTGCCACGTTCTGAAATAAATCTTTTTAATAATTCAACATCTTTATAATCTACATGTTCAATGTGATTTGCTGCAAGATAGTCTACTTTACGACGTCTGCGCCCGCCTCTTCTTTGTTGAGCCATTCTATTTCCCTCCTATCAATTTGTTAGAATGGTAAGTCATCATCTGAAATGTCAATCGATGAACCACCGAAAGGATCGGAGTTATCACGATCGAAATTAGGTGTTTCAGAAGTTTGAGATGTTTGTCTTTGATTCTGGCTGTTCCCAAAGTTCGATTGATTGCCACCGGAATTATCATTGTCAGAAGAACGACGTTGTTCACTAACAGAACGAGGTTCCAACAGTTGGAAATTATCTGCTACAACTTCGGTTATAAAAACACGTTGACCTTGTTGATTTTCATAATTTCTAGTTTGAATTCTTCCAGTAGCGCCGATTAGTGCACCTTTACGTCCCAAATTTGCGAGATTTTCCGCTGCTTTTCTCCAGATAACGCAGTTAATAAAATCTGCTTCTCTTTCGCCGTTTTGATTCGTAAATGTACGATTCACAGCTAAAGTAAAAGTTGCAACTCCTACTCCATTAGCGGTATAACGTAAATCAGGGTCTTTTGTCAATCTTCCTACTAGTACAACGTTGTTAATCAAATTTACCATCTCCTCATCGTTGTTGTTTCATGTGAAACGCGTTAGTCTTCTTCTTTCACAATCATATGACGAATGATATCATTGTTGATTCTTGCAAGACGGTTAAATTCATTAACCGCATCTGCATTTGATGGAGAAGAAACGTTAACGATGTGATAGATGCCTTCGCGGTATCCGTTCATTTCATACGCAAAACGACGTTTTTCCCAATCTTTAGATTCGATCACTTCGGCACCATTATCAGTAATGACAGCATCGAAACGGTCTACTAAAGTTGTTTTTGCTTCTTCATCAATGTCAGGACGAATGATGTACAAAATTTCATACTTCGTATTTTCCATTGATTTTTCACCTCCCTATGGACTTTGGCTCCTTTTCTCAGGAGCAGAGAGAGTTGTCGGTTAAGACTACTCACGAAGTGAAATTATACACCCATTTGTCTTGATACGCAAGATATTTCGCCTTGATTGTTTAGAATTAGTTGTACATAAGTAAGTACGCAAAAAATCAACAAAAGTTTTTTTATTTTTAAACTTTTGTTGATTTTTACTTATAAATTTAAACATCTATTCTTCTGTTGTAGGTTCTTCTTCTACTTTCTCCAGCTCTTCAGCGTCCACCGTTGCCATAGTGACAACTCTTGAGTCTTCTTCCATTTTCATCAAACGAACGCCTAGAGTAGCACGTCCTGTTTGCGAGATATCATCCACATGGAAGCGAATAATGACTCCTTTATCGGTAATTAACATGATATCTTCATTACCAGAAACAGTCGTTAAACCTGCTAGAGGCCCATTCTTTTCAGTGATATTAGCCGTTTTAATCCCTTTACCACCACGGCCTTTTACTGGGTATTGAACTCCTGCGGTACGTTTACCATAACCTTTTTCGGTAATGACTAAGACTTCGTCATCTTCTCTGATAACCGAAGCGCCAATTACATAATCTTCTGGCCGTAGTCGGATTCCCCGTACACCGCTGGCTGTTCGTCCCATGTCGCGGACCGCTTCTTCTTTAAAAGTAACAGAATACCCATTATGGGTACCTATAATCATCACGTCATCGCCATAAGTACTTAAAACATTGACTAATTCATCTTGTTCTTTTAATCCGATAGCAATCAAACCATTGCTACGAATATTCTTAAAGGCCTCTACCGACGTGCGTTTTACTACACCAAATTTAGTAGTGAAGAAAAGATATTTTCGTTCTTTGGTTTCATTGGATAAAGCTATAACTGTTTGGATTCGTTCATTTGAATCGATTCCTAAGAAATTAATAACAGGAATACCTTTAGCCGTACGCCCATATTCTGGTACTTCGTAACCTTTTGCCTTATAAACTTTCCCAGCATTAGTGAAAAACAACAGATTATCATGGGTAGAACAAGATACTAATGTTGTAACAAAATCCTGATCATGGATCCCCATACCTTGTACGCCTCGCCCGCCACGATTTTGCGTTCGAAACTCGCTGTTGGCCGCTCTTTTAATATAGCCATTATTGGTTAAGGTAACCACAATTTCTTCTTCTTCGATTAAGTCTTCGTCTTCTAAACTTAAAACTTCCCCAACCAGTAATTCTGTACGACGTTTATCACCAAAACGCTGTTCAATTTCATGTAATTCAGTTTGAATGATTTCAATCACTCGTTCTGGTCGAGCTAAAATGTCCGCTAGATCTTCAATTTGTTTTAACAAATCTTGATATTCACTTTCAATCTTATCTCTTTCTAAACCAGTTAAGCGGCGCAAACGCATATCTAAGATTGCTTGCGCTTGGCGATCAGACAATTTGAATTGTTCCATCATGGTTTCTTTTGCTTGTCCATCAGTTTCAGAACCACGAATAATGGCAATAATTTCATCAATGTGGTCTAAAGCAATCCTTAATCCTTCTAAAATATGAGCACGGGCTTCAGCTTTTTGTTTCTCAAAACTAGCCCGTCGTGTAATCACATTTTTTTGGTGCTCTAAATAATCTTCCAAGATTCGTTTTAAATTAAGAATCTTAGGTACGCCTTTTTCGATGGCTAGCATATTAAAACCAAAAGAAGATTGCAAAGCAGTCATTTTATATAAATTATTTAAAACAACCGAAGCACTTACGTCGCGTCTTATATCAACGACGATTCGCATGCCTTCACGAGAGGATTCATCACGTAAATCGGTAATTCCTTCAATTCGTTTGTCGCGGTGAAGTTCAGAAATTCGTTCAATTAATTTGGCTTTATTGACCATATAAGGAAGTTCTGTAACTAAGATCCGTTCCTTACCATTCGCCATCTCGGTAACTTCTACTTTCCCACGAACAGTAATCGAACCTTTACCTGTTTCATAAGCACGTCTAATTCCCGATTTTCCCATGACCAATCCGCCTGTCGGAAAATCTGGGCCAGGTAATACTTCCATCAATTCGTTGGTTGTTACCTCAGGGTTTTCAATTAAACGATCAATCGCTGCAACAACTTCACTTAGGTTATGTGGCGGAATATTGGTTGCCATACCAACGGCAATTCCGGTCGTTCCATTAACCAGTAAGTTAGGGAAACGGGCAGGTAATACCTCGGGTTCTTTCTCGGTATCATCGTAGTTACCAATAAAATCAACGGTATCTTTATTTAAATCACGTAACATTTCAACGGATAGACGGCTCATGCGTGCTTCGGTATAACGCATCGCTGCTGCCCCATCACCGTCGACAGAACCAAAGTTCCCATGGCCATCTACCAGCATATAACGATAACTAAAAGTTTGAGCCATTCTTACCATAGATTCATAAATCGCACTATCGCCGTGAGGATGATATTTACCCATTACGTCCCCGACGATACGAGCAGATTTTTTGTGTGGTTTATCTGGTGTTACGCCTAATTCGCTCATACCATATAAAATTCGCCGATGGACTGGCTTCAAGCCATCACGAACATCAGGCAAAGCTCTGGCTACAATGACGCTCATCGCATAGTCGATAAAGGATCCACGCATTTCACTTGATAAATTGATGTCATGAATATGATTTTCTTGATCTCTCAAAATTTTTCCTCCTTTGCGATTTAAATATCAAGATTTTGAACATAATGAGCATTTTCTTCAATAAAAGCCCGTCTAGGCTCTACATGATCGCCCATCAACATTTCAAAGACTTGGTCTGCTTCAATCGCATCTTCTATGCTTACACGCAACATTAAGCGATTTTCTGGATCCATTGTCGTTTGCCATAATTGATGCTCATCCATTTCTCCTAAACCTTTATAACGTTGTACAGAAGGTTTGGGACTTTGTGGAAGTGAAGCAATCACCTCTTGTAATTCTTCTTCTGCGTTGTTTCCTGGTTGCACATAAGTAATATTTTTACCTTGTTTAACCCCATACAATGGTGGCTGAGCAATATAAACGTAACCTGCTTCCACAACAGGCCGCATATAACGATAAAATAAAGTTAATAGGAGTGTCCGAATATGGGCGCCATCGACATCGGCATCGGTCATGATGACTAATTTATGATAACGGGCTTTAGCCACATCAAATTCTTCACCAAAACCAGTTCCCATCGCAGTAAATAGCGAGCGAATTTCATCATTAGCCAAAATTTTATCCATACTTGCTTTTTCGACATTCAATATTTTCCCACGTATAGGTAAAATTGCCTGGAATTCTCGGCTCCGTCCTTGCTTAGCGGAACCTCCAGCTGAATCCCCTTCGACAATAAATAATTCACTTTTCTCTGGATCGCGGCTCGAACAATCTGCTAATTTCCCCGGCAAATTGCTGATTTCAAGCGCTCCTTTGCGTCGAGTCACTTCACGTGCTCGTTTGGCAGCTTGTCTAGCTTTTGAAGCCAACATTCCTTTTTCTACAATGCGGCGTCCAACAGACGGGTTTTCCATCAAAAATTTAGCAAAGTGTTCGGAAAATAAACGGTCAGTAACAGTCCGTACTTCAGAGTTGCCTAATTTCGTTTTCGTTTGCCCTTCAAATTGGGGATCTGGGTGTTTAATCGACACTACTGCTGTTAAACCTTCACGAACGTCTTCTCCTGAAAGATTATCATCATTTTCTTTCATTAATTTTTGCTTATGTCCATAATCATTAATCACTCGAGTCAGCGCAGTTTTAAAACCAGCTTCATGAGTCCCGCCTTCATAGGTGTGAATATTATTAGCAAACGTCATCAGATTCGTATGGAAACTATCGGTATATTGAATCGATACTTCGACATTGATATCTTGTTGTTCTCCTTCTAAATAAATCGGTTCAGGAAACAAAACATCTTTATTGGCGTTTAAATGCTCAACATAACTTTTAATTCCGCCTTCATAATGATATTGTTTATCTACATTTTCTTCAGGTCGCTTATCTTGAATGGAAATATACAAACCGCGATTCAAAAAAGCTAGTTCGCGAATTCGAGTTGCAAGTTTGTCAAAATTAAATTCAATTGTTTCATCAAATATTTCTGGATCTGGTTCAAAATGGACTTCAGTGCCATGGAGTTCTGTTTCACCTATAACTTGTAAATCTCCTACAATTTTTCCACGATGAAATTCTTGATAGTAGATTTTACCATTTTTAAAGACTTTTACTTCTAATTTTTTTGATAAAGCATTAACGACTGAAGAACCTACACCATGTAGACCACCAGAAACCTTGTAGCCACCACCGCCAAATTTACCGCCCGCATGCAAAATCGTAAACACAGTTTCAACAGCAGGTCTGCCGGTTTTATTTTGGATATCTACCGGAATACCACGTCCGTTATCAGTGACTGTTATGCTATTATCTTTTTCGACCGCCACTTCAATTTCTGTAGCAAATCCAGCAAGCGCCTCGTCAATCGAATTGTCGACAATTTCCCAAACCAAATGATGGAGACCTTCCGAACTGGTAGAGCCAATGTACATACCCGGTCTTTTTCTTACAGCTTCTAGTCCTTCTAAGACTTGTATTTGGCTAGCGTCGTATAATTTTGCCTGTTCACGCAAATCCTTGTTTTCTTCTGCCACTTATACATCTTCTCCTTCTAGTTGTCCTTGTCTAATATAAAAAATTTCAGGTTCAACCGACATTTTATCTTTTACTTGTTTTAATGTGGTTGTTGTCAAAAATGTTTGAATTTTTCCTTCGATGGTTTCTAATAAATGTAATTGTCTAGAATCATCTAATTCACTCATCACATCATCCAATAACAATACTGGATACTCACCCGTTTCTTCTTTTATCAGGTCAATTTCCGCCAATTTTACGCTCAAAGCAGTAGTTCGTTGCTGACCTTGAGAACCAAATGTTTGGACATCTTTTTCATTGACTAAAAAGGACATATCATCACGGTGCGGTCCGGCTAACGTAACCTGACGCAACCGCTCTTTGCCTTTTACTTGTTCTATTTCTTGTGCATACGTTTCTTTAACTGTTTGTTCATCAGCCCAATGATCGCCGGGGATACTTGAACGATAGATAATGGTTAAGTGTTCCTTTGATTGGCTAATTTTTTGATGTAATTGATTCGCCCAATATTCCAGTTGCTTGACGAATTGTTGGCGAGCAAAAAGTACTTTACTCCCATGATCAATCAATTGCTCCGATAAAATATCTAAATATAATTCGTCCGTTTGCTTATGCTCAGCAAGTTGTTTGAGATACTGATTTCGTTGCTTCAAAATTTTTTGATACTGAGCTGATTCATAGAGATAAACCGGGTCAATTTGACCGATTTCCATATCTAAAAATTTTCTTCTTCCCTGTGGGCTGCCTTTGACTAAGGAAAGGTCTTCTGGTGCAAATAAAATCACATTTAGTTGACCAATATAACTAGAAAGTTTCTTTTGTTCCATATGATTAACTTTGGTTTTTCGACCTTTTTTAGTCAAAAACAATTCAAGTGGAACTTTCGTATACTCTTTTTGTACGTTTCCTTTAATAAAGGCTTGTTCTTTTTCCCACTGAATAAGCTCTTGTTCATTATTAGTTCGGTGACTACGTGTTAAAGCTAAAGCATAAATACTTTCAAGTAGATTGGTTTTTCCTTGCGCGTTTTCACCCATAAAAATAACAACGTTTTTATGAAAATCTAGCGATAATTCATCATAATTGCGAAAATTTTTGATATGTAGATTATTCAGACGCATCTTCTTTGCCCTTTTCTGCCATAAAAAAAGTACCCATTTCAGGTATTTCAATCATTGTCCCTGCATAAAGTTTTCGTCCTCTGCGGTTTTCAATTTCACCATTTACAAACACAGTATTTTCTTGTAAATACCATTTTGCTTGTCCACCGCTTGAAATGACGTCGAGTTCTTTTAACAATTGAGCAAGCGTCATATATTCTGTTTTCAAAAAGATGGTTTCTTTCATTTTATCCCTCGATTTTCTTTTCGGCATGTACTTCTTATTATACCCTTTTTTTTCAAATAAAACAAATAAATCCCTCTATTTTTCGTTCTCAGAAGTTTTAATATATTTAGGCAATTTTTAACCAAAATAAAAAGAAGAGCTCAGAGTTAAATCTAAGCCCTTCATAATTAATATTGTGTTTTTATTGAATTTTATTTAATTGGTACGAACAGGTGTAATTAGTTGTAGAAAATCGCCTTGTCCTTCTGTCGGTTCTAAAGTAAACGGCCGAACAGCTGAAATAAAGGAAATTCGTATCGTTGTGTCTCCAAAAGCACGCAATGCATCTTTCATATAGTCAGGGTTAAAAGAAATTTCCAATGGATCCCCTGAAACTTTTTCGTATTTTAAATCTTCTTCTACCTTACCCACTTCAGGTGAGTTTCCATGTAAAACGACGCTATCTTCACTAATATTTAAACGAACAATATTGTTGCGACTTTCGTGAGACAGTAAAGAAGCCCGTTCAATAGCTGCTAGCAGAGCCGGAACAGCAAATTCAATTTCGGTATTAAAAAAACTAGGAATCAAGCGGTCTGTGTCTGGATACTTGCCTTCAAGTAGACGAGAATAAAATTTCATATTTTTGGTTTCAAATAGCACTTGGTTTTCCATGATGCTAATTTGTACTGTATCTTCTTCATCAGTCAAAGAACGTGATAACTCGGTCAAGCTTTTTCCGGGAATAACAATATCAAATTGGTCATTATCACTTTCCAATGGAATAATCCGTTGACTAAGTCGATGTGAATCCGTTGCTACCGCCAATAAACGTTGGTTTTTCAACATAAAATGAACGCCCGTTAAAATAGGACGACTTTCATGTTGTGAGACAGAAAAGACCGTCTCATTAATCAATTTATTTAACATATCAACAGGTAATTGAATTTCTTTTTGACGATCTACCGTTGGTAAATGTGGATAACTTTCCGGATCTAAACCATTCACTAAAAAGTTGGCTTTACCCGACGTGATTTCTACTTGGTTATTTTCAAGAACTTCTAAAGTCACATGATCTTCGGGTAAACGACGAATAATTTCACTGAAAAAACGGGCTTGCAAAACAATACTTCCGCTACTTTCAACGGACATTTGTGCTTTTTCATCTTCAGAACTTAAAAAAGATTCAATTGAAATATCAGCATTACTTCCGGTTAAAGTTAATCCATTTTTAGTTAAATCAATTTTAACCCCCGTTAAAATGGGCATAGTTGTTTTTGACGAAATGGCACGTTGTACCGTTTGTAATTGTTGGGTAAAGCTTGTTCGATTTAATGTTACTTTCATGATCGACACTCCTTTATATATTAAATTAATAAAAAAATCGTGGTAGTAGTAGAGCAGTGTATATTGTGGATAACTTCAGGAAATAGTAATTGTACTAAGTTTTATACCTGTGGAAAAGCTGTGTATATCTTTTTATTTTTATCCACATTTATTCACATCATTCCATTAAATGATTTTTTATTTCTGTGACTTCATTTTGGATCGTTTGATCTTCTTTGATTAGCTGATGGATTTTTTCGTAAGCATGAATAACTGTAGTATGATCTTTTCCACCAAACTCTGCGCCAACTTTAGGTAATGAATAGTCAGTCAATTCCCGACATAAATACATCGCAATTTGGCGTGGAACCACGATCCCCTTGGTTCTTTTTTTCCCTTTAAGATCACTAACGTGTAAGTGGTAGTAATCGGAAACTTCTTCTTGAATTTGTTCAACGGTAAGCTGACTTAAATTTGTCCCAACCTTAAGTGCTTTTAAAGCTTCAGCAGCCAGGCTGGTAGTAATATCGGAACTTTGGATGGCAGCATAGGCTTGAACTCGTACCAAAGCACCTTCTAGCTCGCGAATATTGGAATCAATTTGTCCAGCAATATAACTTAAGGTGTCATCCGGAATTTCTAAATTTTCTGCTTCAGCTTTTTTTCGTAAAATTGCTGTACGGGTTTCTAGATCCGGTGGCGTGATATCAACCGATAGTCCCCAGGCAAAGCGGGAAACAAGACGTTGGGGTAATGTCGGAATTTCATTAGGTAAACGATCGCTAGTCAAAACAATTTGTTTATTATTTCGGTAGAGTTCTTCAAATGTATTAAAGAACTCTTCTTGTGTTCCTTCTTTATTGACTAAAAATTGGATATCATCAACAAGTAATAAGTCTACTGTGCGGTATTCATTACGAAATTCCTCCATTTTATTTTTTTGGATGGAATTAATAAAGTCGTTCGTAAAATTCTCACTTGAGACATATTTGATCTTAGCATTAGGATGAGTGACTAACATTTGGTGTCCGATTGCTTGTGTCAAGTGAGTTTTTCCTAGACCTACGCCGCCATAAAAAAAGAGCGGGTTATAAATGGAGCCCGGATCTTCTGCCACCACTAAAGCTGCAGCGTGGGCCATTTGATTTCCTTTCCCGATCACGAATGTATCAAAAGTATACTTTGAATTAAGCATGGTTCTATGCTCTGGCGTTTTTGTTGTGCTTTCTTCTTTTTTAGTCTCCGTTTGTTTGTAGCTTTCTGCTTCGTCCGGGGTTACGAAAGTAGGAAGAATTTCTTCTCCGCTCATCATAAAGAAAGTTTCAAGAATTTTTCCTGCCAAATTCTTTTCCCAATAATTTTTTTGAACGGTCGTCGGAACTTCGATGATCAATTGATTATCGTAAAATGAAATAGGCTTTGCAGGTTCAATCCAGGTGTTATAGCTAACTGGATTCATCTCTTTTCTATAACTTTCTTGAAGTTCTTTCCATATCGTTTCTAGAGATGGCATAGCAAATCCTCCTGTAAATAAATTAATAGAGATAGTCTTAATTTATCATGGATTTTAAAAGTTTTCCACAGATAGGAATAAAAAAGCAGGAGAAAATTTCTTTTTCCACAGAATACACAACAAATAAAAAATAAAAATCCTCAAAGTGTAAAAGCGATTGTCCACAACCAGGTTATTTGTGTGGATAAGATTGTTTTTAAAAGTTTTTCCACAAATATATAGTAATAGAAAGGTTGTTGTATATAAGGATTGAAGGACATATCCACAGAGAAGTTCGCAGCTGTGCATAACTTTTTTCACACCTGTTTAGTTGTGTATAAATCGGGGAATAAAGTGGGAAAACCTATCCTGTGGAAAAGTCCTCCTATAATTTTTTCGCAAGCTTTTAAACAAAATTGTGTGGATAACTCTCACAAAAATTGAGGAGACTGATAGGAAAGATTTCCATTTTTTATTGACAAAATAGGGGGACAGTCGGTATACTATCAAAGTATGTCATATTGACTTAGATAAGAATTCTCGCTGGAGGTGGAGTAAGTGAAAAGAACATATCAACCTAATAAACGTAAACATCAAAAAGTTCACGGTTTCCGTAAACGTATGAGTACAAAAAATGGACGTCACGTCATTGCTAGCCGTCGTCGCAAAGGTAGAAAAGTACTTTCTGCTTAAACCACTGGAGTTCAGTGGTTTTTTTTTACTCTTTTTTCATACAAAGGATGATTCATCTTTGTAAGTTATGGTATTATTTAGAAGTGAGTAGCTAGAATAGAAGGAATTGATGAAAAGGACATGAGAAAATCTTATCGTGTAAAAAAAGAAAAAGAATTTCAATATGTTTTTAAAAATGGTAAATCCTATGCGAATAAAAAATTTGTTGTGTATCTATTACCTAGAGATCAAGCTCATTTTCGCGTAGGAATTTCTGTGGGTAAAAAAATAGGGAATGCTGTAGCACGCAACGCGGTTAAGCGCAAAATTCGTGCTAGTATTTATGAAATGAAAGAGATGATTGATCCTTCGCTTGATTTTCTTGTTATTGCCCGGCCGTCCGTTTCAGATTTAACTTCCAAGGAAGTGTACTCGAATTTATTGCATGTCTTCAAATTATCGAAGATTATTAAATAAACGAAAGGAAAAATGTTCAGTGAAAAAAAGAAAACGTCTGCTGCTGATGTTAGGGCTTGTTTCATTGGTAATACTATTATCTGCATGCGCCACAACCAGTGAAGTGACATCTGGAAGTACTGGTTTTTGGGATCGTTATGTAGTTTATTCTTTTGCCCAAGTAATTAAATGGCTATCGCTTGGTGGAAATCGCGGAGTAGGGATTATTTTATTTACGTTAATTATCCGCGTTATTTTATTCCCGTTGATGAATTTCCAAACAAAAAGTATGCGGAAAACCCAAGATCTACAGCCTAAAATCACAGCATTACAAGAAAAATATTCTTCAAAAGATACAGAAACACAACAGAAATTAAAAGAAGAGCAACAAAAATTATATCAAGAACATGGCGTGAACCCTTACGCCGGTTGTTTGCCACTTTTAGTGCAAATGCCAATTCTTATGGCAGTCTATCAAGCAATTTCTCGTGTGCCAGAATTAAGGGCAGGAAGCTTTTTATGGGTGCACGTATTAGGTGAGCCCGATCCATATTATATTTTGCCTGTTCTTGCGGGAATCTTTACGTTTTTAAGTACGTATCTTTCAAGTATGAGTCAAGTAAATTCAAACTCCAGTGTCAAAATTATGAACTATGTAATGCCGGTTATGATTTTAGTTATGGCAATTAATCTACCCGGTGCTTTGTCTTTATATTGGGTAATTTCAAATGCATTCCAAGTTGGACAAACTTTGTTAATCAACAATCCGTTTAAAATCCGCCGTGAGCGTCAAGAGGCTGAACGTCAAGCAAGACAGCGTGAACGTGAATTGGAAAAAGCTAAAAACCCTAATAAAAAACAAAGACATAAAAAACGTAAATAGGCTAGAAAGGAGACTTATTTATGCCAATCTATGAAGGCCAAAGTGTTGAAGAAGCAATACAAAATGGATTAAAGGCTCTTGATGTGACCCAAGATGAAGTAAGGACTACCATTATTGAAGAAGGAAAAAAAGGTTTTTTAGGCGTAGGCAAAAAAAATGCCCGTATTTCTTTGGAACCTATGGTAAAAAAAGAGCCTGAAACAGAAACTGTGACAGATGAAGAACCAGCAGAAGCCAATAGCGGTAAAATAAGTGTAGAAACCGAAACAGTCGAAAAAGAAACGTTTGAGGAAGAAATAGCTGAAGAAGAATTCACCGAAGAACCATCGGAACAAACAGAAACTTTGGAAAATTTAGATGACCAAGAAGCATTAGCGCAGGTGGGCGTTTATCTGACCAATATTACAAAGGCCTTAAACGCACCAGCAACAGTCTCAACAACTTATGATGACCAACGGATTGTTTTTGACTTAGATACCTCCAAAAAAGGACTTTTAATAGGTCGTCATGGAAAAACCCTGAATGCTTTGCAGTATTTAGCACAAGTATATGTGCATCGGATTGCTAAAAATAAACTTTCTATTGTGGTGAATGTAGGAAATTATCGCCAAAAGCGCCAAGATATTTTACAAAAATTAGCTGAACGGACCGCAGAAAAAGTGGACCGTACGGGCAGACCAGTTTTTTTGGAGCCTATGCCAGCTTTTGAAAGAAAACAAATTCACTCTGCTTTAAGCCAAAAAAGGTATATCGCTACACATTCAGAAGGGGACGAGCCTTACCGTTATCTAGTGGTTGAACCAGCAAAAAAATATTATTAAGCCAGTCTTAAGGGCTTTTATTCTAGGTAAAAGAGTTGGGTTTTCCTTTAGCCGTTTGACTTCCCCTCTTTTTTTAAGTATAGTCTACGTAGATCATTCTTATCAGAGTTATTACTTTGATAAAAAAAGAACCTGTATTTTCGACAGGTTCTTTTTTTTGAGTTTTTTAGCCCCCGATAGTTGTTTGTGTAAATTGAACAACTGTTCCATAAGCAAAGATTTCAAAGTAAGGGCCATTTTCATCGTTGATTCGTTCGTGTTCAAAATGGCAATTGATGACTGCATTTGCTCCGTAAGTAAAAGCCTTTTCTTTTAACTGATAGGCGACTTCTATTAAAGCTTTGTTTGGATCAAAGTCATGATCAAAAATATCAACAACTAACCGTTCAGCAACAAAAATGATGTCTCTAACGATATAAGGCTTATTGACATTTCCAGTAGATAATAAAATTCGTTCAACTCGTTCTTCATGTTTCATGGCAATCCCTCTTTTCCCATTGTTAATTGTATTTTAGCTTTTTTCTAAGATAAGGGCAAAAGTTTCTGGTAAAAAAGTAAGAATACTTGATAACATAAGTAAAATATGCTAACCTGATTTCATAATTTTATAGACAAGCAGTCAAAGTGCGAAATCTATCCATCTTAAAAAGGTGGGTGGAGTGGGCACTTTTTTTTGTGCGATAAGAGATACAAAAAGGAATTTATAGTAGGAGGAACAAACGTGGTAGAAGTATTGCAAGAATTTGATACGATTGCGGCGATCTCTACCCCTCCCGGTGAAGGTGCTATCAGCATCGTTCGCTTAAGTGGGGAAGAAGCGATCCCGGCAGCAGATCGTGTATTTAAAGCGAAGAAACCCTTAGCTCAAGCAGATAGTCATACCATTCATTATGGTCATATTGTTGATCCTAAAAACGATGAGACACTTGATGAAGTGATGGTGTCAGTAATGCGTGCGCCTAAGACATTTACCCGAGAAGACATTATTGAGATCAATTGTCACGGAGGGATTATTGTCGTGAATCAGATCTTGCAACTGTTATTAAGATCGGGCGCCCGTTTAGCAGAACCTGGTGAATTTACCAAGCGCGCTTTTTTAAATGGTAGAATTGACTTATCCCAAGCAGAAGCAGTTATGGATTTAATTCGTGCCAAGACAGATAAGGCGATGAATGTTGCGCTAAACCAATTAGATGGCGACTTATCACGTTTGATTCGTTCATTAAGACAAGAGGTATTGGAAACATTGGCGCAAGTTGAAGTCAATATCGATTATCCTGAGTATGATGATGTAGAAGAAATGACCAGCAAATTATTGTTGGAAAAAGCCAAGCAAGTTAAACAACAGATTCAAAGTCTATTAATGACAGCACAACAAGGTAAGATTTTACGTGAAGGGCTAAATACTGCTATTATCGGACGTCCTAATGTGGGTAAATCTAGTTTGCTTAACCAATTATTAAAAGAAGAAAAAGCGATTGTCACTGAAGTTGCTGGCACTACACGTGACGTGGTCGAAGAATACGTCAATGTCCGCGGTGTACCACTCAAACTAATTGATACAGCAGGTATCCGCGATACTGAAGATAGGGTTGAAAAAATTGGGGTTGAAAGAAGCCGTAAAGCTATGTCAGAAGCAGATTTAGTTCTTTTGGTTTTAAACCAAAGTGAAGCTTTGACAAAAGAAGATAAGCAATTGCTTGAGCTTACAAGTGAAAGCAAACGGATTATTTTGCTCAATAAAACTGATCTGATACCACAGATAGACCTTGATGAGTTAAATGAGTTACTTAATAATGATCCTATGTTTGAAGTATCCGTTACGAATAACGAAGGATTAAATCAATTAGAACAAGCCATTTCCGATTTATTTTTCGGAGGGCAAACACAAGATAAAGATGCATCTTATCTTTCTAATGCGCGTCATATTGCGCTATTGGAAAATGCTTCTTCTGCATTAGATGAAGTTATTGCTGGTATTGAGGCCGGAATGCCCGTGGATCTTGTACAAATTGATATGACACGCTGTTGGGATGATTTAGGCGAAATTGTCGGCGATAGTGTACAAGATGAATTAATTACTCAGTTATTTAGTCAATTTTGTTTAGGAAAATAGGAGGAAAATCCAATGCAAGAATATCAAGCCGGTTCCTATGACGTGATTGTTGTCGGCGCAGGGCATGCTGGCGCAGAAGCTGCTCTTGCGGCTAGTCGTATGGGAAACCAAACGTTACTTTTAACAATCAATATGGAAATGGTGGCATTTATGCCATGTAACCCATCTATCGGTGGTCCAGCCAAAGGGGTTGTTGTTCGAGAAATCGATGCCTTAGGCGGCGAAATGGGCAAAAATATCGATAAAACTTACATTCAAATGCGGATGCTTAATACTGGAAAAGGACCAGCAGTAAGAGCTTTACGTGCGCAAGCAGACAAACATGCATACTCTGCAGAAATGAAACATACTATTGAAAAAACTGAAAATTTAACGCTACGTCAAGGAATTGTTGAACGCTTAATTGTAGAAGATAATATCTGTAAAGGAGTTGTGACAGCCACTGGAGCACGCTATGAAGCTCAAGCAGTAATTATCACAGCAGGTACTGCCTTACGCGGTGAAATCATTATCGGAGAATTGAAGTACTCTTCTGGACCTAATAATTCACAGCCTTCTATTAGTCTAGCTGATCATCTAGAAGAATTAGGATTAGAAATTGATCGCTTCAAGACCGGGACACCACCACGTATAAAAGCTGCTTCGATCGACTACGATAAAACAGAAATCCAACCCGGCGATGAAGCACCGAATCATTTTAGTTTTAGTACACCGGATAGTATTTATAAAAAAGATCAGATCCCTTGCTGGTTGACTTATACCAATCCTGGTACACATCAAATTATTCGTGATAATTTAGATCGTGCACCAATGTTTACCGGCATCGTTGATGGGGTAGGCGCTAGATATTGTCCATCAATTGAAGATAAAATCGTCCGATTTGCGGACAAAAAGCGTCATCAATTATTCTTAGAACCCGAAGGAGCCAGCACCGAAGAAATATACGTCCAAGGTCTTTCAACTTCTTTACCAGAAGGCGTTCAAGCTGATGTACTTCATTCAATTGAAGGTTTGGAAAAAGCGGAAATGATGCGGACAGGCTATGCCATCGAGTATGATGTTGTCCTGCCTTATCAATTGCGCCCTACTCTTGAAACGAAAGTAATTGATAATTTGTTTACTGCAGGGCAAACCAACGGAACAAGCGGCTATGAAGAGGCGGCTGGCCAAGGTTTGATCGCAGGCATCAACGCTAGCTTAAAGATACGAGACAAAGAACCCTTTATCATGAAACGAAGTGATGGCTATATAGGCGTTATGATTGATGATTTAGTAACAAAAGGGACCAATGAACCATACCGTTTGCTAACTTCACGTGCGGAATACCGTCTACTTTTGCGTCATGATAATGCCGACTTACGTTTGACTCAAAACGGCTATGACATCGGACTTGTTGAAGAAGACCAATACCAAGCCTATTTGAAGAAAAAAGCGGCTGTCGAACAAGAAATTCAACGACTAAAAACGATTCGTATTAAACCAACTGAAGTGCAAGCCTTTCTAGAAGAAAAAGGCGCTGCACCTTTGAAAGATGGCGTATTGGCCAACGAATTTTTACGACGGCCTGAGGTAACTTATCAAGACTTGCTAAGGTTTGTACCTGCTAATGATGAGTTAACTACTAAAGAAATTGAACAAGTTGAAATCCAGATTAAATACGAAGGGTACATCAAAAAGGCCATGAATAAAGTTGATAAACTAAAACGGATGGAAGCCAAACGTGTACCTGAAAATATTGATTATGAAGCTATTAACGGCTTAGCAACTGAAGCAAAACAAAAATTACAAAAGATTCATCCAGAAACCATTGCCCAAGCGAGCCGTATCAGCGGCGTGAATCCTTCTGATTTAAGTATTTTAATGGTGTATATCGAACAAGGAAAAATCGCTAAAACAGATTCTCAAACAGCGTAAGTTTTTGTTTAATAACAGACTTGCTAACGTCCAATTTTGATCGTTAGCAAGTCTATTTTTGTGTACGTAACGATAATTAAAAAAATACTTTTAGATATTAGGCAACTGACAATTTGTTTTTACGTATTGGATAAAGGAATTTACGGCAGGAGTATGATAGGCGTCGGTTAAGTATGCCATGTAATATAAACGTCTATAGCGGAGATTTTTGAGGTTGATGATTTTAACTTTTATTGTATCAAGGATTGATATCTTAGGCATAACGGCGATGCCAAATCCTTGTGAAACTAATCCAGCAATGGTTTCATCTTCTTCCACCTCATATTGAACATGAGGGCGCTTATCCAATGAATCAAATAATTGATCTAGTATTGGACGCATACCACTTCGTTTAGAGAACCAAATTTGAGGATAGTCAAGAGTAGCATTTAAGTCTACCGAAGTTTTTTTGGCTAAAGGGTGATCTTCTGGAACAATTAAAACTAGATCTTGCTCGGCAAATGGGTAGAAGGTAATATCATTTTGCTTATCAATTTTTGAGCAGAAAACTAAATCGTATTTTTTATCACGTAATCCATTTATTATGTCTCGGCTCATTCCTGAATCATTATGGAAATCAAAAATAATATTGTTTTCGGCGTTATTTTCTAAAAAATTTCGCGCTAAATTAGGAACAATTTGATGGCTCAAAGTTCTCAACAATGCGACATCGATGTAGCCAGCTCCCTTACCAACGGCTTGCATTTTACTTAAGCTGGTATCTAGCGTGACCAGAATATGACTAATATCTTCATAGAATTGCCTTCCGCTTTTTGTAAGTATTACGTTACGCCCCTCTTTTTCAAATAGTGACACACCAAGCTCTTGTTCAAGTGTGGCAATTGCATGACTAAGTGTAGGCTGTGTAATATGAAGTTGCTTGGCTGCTAATGTATAATGTTCAAACTGTGCTAAGACAGTAAAATAACGTAAATGTTGTAGGTTCAT
This sequence comes from Tetragenococcus koreensis, assembly GCF_003795145.1. Classification (GTDB taxonomy): domain Bacteria; phylum Bacillota; class Bacilli; order Lactobacillales; family Enterococcaceae; genus Tetragenococcus; species Tetragenococcus koreensis. The sequence goes on from NZ_CP027786.1 coordinate 2,207,811, forward strand.
GAAACCCATTCCTTTCATGTTTGGTTAGCTGTGAAACCTATTTAAAAATTTTTTGTAAAATGATTTATGTGCATATTTTAACATGTTCTATTTAAATTTTCTATAGAACTTGTTGTGAGTATTCATTTGTTTTGTCATTTTAGGAAAGTTATAATCAAAAGAAAGTGAAAAAGTTAACAAAACTTAAATATAAGGAGTGTTCTTATGTCAAAACGATCCCCAATCACAGTTAGCTCATGGACTCTAGGCGACCAATGTAAGTTTGAAGATCGTGTCAAAACTGCAAAAGAAGCAGGATATGAAGGAATAGGATTACGGGCAGAAACATATGTAGATGCGTTAAATGAAGGTTTGTTTGACCAAGATATTTTAGAAATTCTAGCAAAATATGAAATGAAAGTAACTGAAGTAGAATATATTGTCCAATGGGCCGAAGAACACCGTTCTTATGAGCAAAAGTATAAAGAGCAAGTCTGCTTTCATATGTGTAATTTATTCGGCGTTTCTCATGTAAACATTGGTTTAATGGAGTCTTATTCGGTTGAATACACTGCTCAAAAACTTAAAGAGTTATGTCAGCGGGCGGGTAATTACATTATTGGAGTTGAACCAATGCCATATAGTGGTTTGCCGGATTTTGACCGTGCTTACCAAGTCGTGAAACAATCTGGTTGTGATAATGCTATGGTCATTCTTGATGTATGGCATTGGGTACGCGCCGATCAGCCATACCGTTCATTAACAAAAGAAGAGGCAGCAAAAGTTATTTCGATTCAGATTAGCGATGCTTATGAACGGCCTTATGCTGATGCAATTCTACGTGATGAATCAATGCACGATCGCTTAGCACCTGGAGTTGGCGCTAAAGATACTGCTGGTTTCGTGCGTATGGTCAAAGAATCTGGGATCAACCCTAAGGTCATTGGTGTAGAAGTAATCTCAGACGCCTATTTAGTAAAAGGGCTAGAATTTACAAACACATTTACTTTTGATAAAACAATCGAAATACTAAAAGAAGTTTGGCCTGAACAGTTGCCGGAAGAATTAAAAAAATAATCTATAAAATTTTGTGTTAATTTTCACAAAAATATTCATATTATACTTATTTTTTCCAGGTTTGTATAAAAGAAAAATAAATAATTTTTTCACAATATATACATTTTATATTTAATTAGGAGGATCTATAATGAGTGATACATGGTTAGAATTAAAAAACAAAGTGGTTGTAGTGACAGGCGCTGTAGGCGGTATGGGACGTGTAATTTGTCAAGAATTTGCCAAACAACAAGCCAAAGTTGTAATGCTGGACTTAGATGTTGAGGCAGTTGAAGCCTACGCTAAAGAAGTAGCAGATGAATATAAAGTTGAAACATTAGCTTTAGGTATTGATACGACAGATGAATCAGCGGTTGATAAAGCAGTTACGCAAGTTATAGAAAAATTTGGACGTGTTGATACTTTAGTAAATACTGCGGCTATGTTAAGAGGATGTCCGCTAGAAGATCTCCCATTAGAAGAATGGAGACAGACAGTTGATATTAATTTAACTGGTTATTTCTTAGTGTCACAGCGTTTCGGTCGCGTGATGATTGAACAAAAATCAGGAAATATGGTCCATGTGTCGACAATTGCTTCAATTTTTCCTGAAACTTATAGTGCAGCGTATAGTTCGACCAAAGCTGGAGTAAATATGTTATCACGACAAATTGCTGCTGAATGGGGACAATTCGGTGTCCGTAGTAATTGCGTTTTGCCATGTCTTGTTAAAACACCTCTATCTGCATCTTTTTACGCCGATCCGGAGGTAGAAAGCGGACGTAAGGCTCTTACGGCAAATAAACGTATTGGGAATACAATGGATATTGCAAACGCTGTTTTGTATTTATCAAGCGATCGCTCTGATTATACGAATGGTCATGAATTAAGAGTTGAAGGTGGCTTTGGCATTATGATGGGCGATCAAATTCCTAAACCGGGCGGCCGCCGTGAATTTGCTGAGAAGCAGCATAATGATTACTTAGCAAAAATCAATGAGAATAAACTGTAAACCAATAGCTAATAGATAAGTTCAACAGGGATACTAAGTTAAAACGCGGTATCTCTGTTGAAAGTGTAAATAAAAAAGAAAGAATACTGGTAGAAATTATTCGACGTATGGATTTATACGTATTCTTAAAAACCAGTTAAATATTTTAAAACTTCAACGATATATAATTGTACTTTTGATAAAACAAGCATAGATGTTGTACACGTTGCCTTATATGCAAATGAAAATTCTGTGATCCAAGGTTTAAATGTATTTCACGAAAATCTAACTGTAGCAGATACGGTATATAATCCAATAAACATAAAATTGCTCAAAGGTGAACTCAAAGCTAAAGCTGCTTTTAGGGAAATTGGCAGGTTGTTATATCAAAAGGGCTGTTGGTTTTAAGTTTATTACAGGCTTAAAAATACCGTTTGAAAGTATTAAACGCGATGTTTACAGTATGTAATCGTTGCTAATTGTTCAATTAAACTATTAAGGAAGGACGAATACAACATGGATATGTTTAAAAATAATAAGTATAATTATGGAGCATTTATGCTCTATATGACCATGTTTTTACATGGGATTCAAGCGATCATCCTGTCACAAAATGCTGATTATTTTGCTAGCCAATGGAATTCTGATGTTGCTGGTGTATTCAGTGTTATCGCATGGACTGGTATTGGTAAAATTGTTTTTATAACTTTCTCTGGTGTTTTATCAGATAAATTTGGACGCAAACCAGTTGCGATGTCGGGAGTTGTAGGCTATTTGATTTTATTTGGAGCGCTGTTGTTTACCCAAAATATAACTTTAGCTAAGTTGGTATCATTTATTGGAGGAGCGGCAACTTCATTGTATGATGGTTCAATCAATCCAGCTTTAATGGAAATTTATCCGGACAATAAAAGTACAGCGTCAATCTTCAATAAAGGGTTTATTTCAGTTTCAGGCGTTATATTTCCATTGATTGTAGGCTACTTAGCCGCCAATAATATGTCAGCAAGAACATCAATTTTAATTCCATTTATTTTAACTGCGTTGGTATTTATTGGATTCTTCTTCGCTAAGTTCCCAGATGGCGATATAAAAAAAGAACAAAATATTTCTGCGGCAGAAGCTATTAAGACTCTTGAAAGTAATCAAAGTGCTTCGGGTACAACAATTAATAAAAAAAAGCAGCCAAATTTTGCAATAGATGGAATAATTATTATTGCATTCTCGTTCTTTATTTATTCATCATTCTATCTATTTCAACAAGTCGTAAGCATTTATGCTATTAACATTGTTCAAATGAGTGAAGTGGCTTCTCGTAGTCTTGCTTCATATTACCAAATAGGTGCTTTTGCCGCCGTAATTCTAAGCGCGATGTTTATGGCACGGGGCATTCGGGATATGACTTTATTGGTAGTGTATCCGTTGATTGCTGGAATTACAGCTTTAACCATCTATTTAACGCCTAATGAAGTTACTTTAACAATTGGTTCAGCAATTATTGGGTTTACCGCTGCTGGCGGAGCTTTACAGATGGGTAATTCTTTATTAAATCAATTCTTTGATAAGAATAAAGGACGTAATACTAGCATGTACTTTTTTGCTATGAGCTTAGGTTCATATATTATGCCAACGCTTGCGTCAAGTATGGAAGCTTCTAATAATTTTACTTTGATTATGTTGCTAGATGCTGTCGTAGCATTTGTGGCATTTGCTATTATGGCTATTATCGCCATTCGTTACAAGCATATTTTTGGTGTATCCGGATTTAGTAATTCTAAGAAAAATTAATTTCCATGTACTAAAGTTTATAATGAACGAGCATGAATTAAATAATCGAAATTAAGTTTTATAGAAAGAAGGAATATGACATGTCAGATGCACAAGTAAAATTAGCAGTTATTGGCGCTGGAGCTATGGGACGTAACCATATTCGTTTTATTCAAGAAGAACCTGAAGCAAAATTAGTAGGTATTGCAGATGCGTACGAAGGCGCTAAAAAAGTGGCTGAAGAAGCAGGGGTTCCATTTTACCAAGACGCTGCACAGATGATGGATGAATTGCAACCAGAGGGTGTCTTAATTGTTACACCGAATAATCTTCATTTAACTACGGCTCGTGAGGCAATTAAACGGGGCATTCCAACATTGATTGAAAAGCCAATTTCTGATGATTTGGAAGATGCTAAAAAATTTGCTAAAGAAGCGATTGAAGCAAAAGTTCCGGTTTTAGTGGGACAGCATCGTCGCTATAATCCGTTTGTAAATCAGGCTAAACAAATGATTGATAATGGTGAGTTAGGTAAACTAACTGTTTCATCGTTTCATTATATGATTTACAAAAATGACGGTTATTTTGATGTTGATTGGCGTCGTCAGAAAGGCGCTGGTCCCATTCTAGTCAATTTAGTACATGATGTGGACTTACTGCGTTATTTGATTGGCGAAGTTGATTTGATTCAAGGAATGTCATCTTCATCTGCCCGCGGTTTTGAAACTGAAGATTCAGCAGTTGTGAATGTTTATTTTCAATCTGGAACGCTTGCATCCATGACAATTTCAGATGCGACAGTATCCCCTTGGAATTGGGAAGCGACTGCTCGTGAAGATCCTCAATATCGTCCTTTTGATGCGGATGCTTATTTCATTGGGGGTACGAAAGGCTCACTTTCACTTCCTCGGCTGCATAAATTTACCTACGACGGAGATGCTTCTTGGCATAAACCTTTACGTATGGATATTTCACCTGTAGATCCTCAATTACCTCATAAGATGCAGTTAAAGCACTTTGTTGAGGTTGTTTGTGACAAAGCAGAACCCATTGTTACACCTACAGATAATGTTAAAACATTGCAAACATTAACGGCAATTAAACAAGCGACTGAAACTGGCCAATTAATCAAACTTGAAAAATAAGATATTTGAAAGATGATGAATAACCAAATAAAAACAAGGGTGGAAAAAATGTTAAGTTTTCCACCCTTGTTTTAAACAAAAAACGGTTAGACATATTAGAGGGTTAGTATTTATTCGTTTTGTTTTTAAACGGTAAACCAATTGTTTACTTGAACCTTTTCACTAATATAAGACGATAGTTGAAATATAAAGGTTTTTCTTGGAAAAAATCCCTGTTTTCCTTGTATAATGAAAATAAGGAGGGAAATTATGAGAGAAGAAACATTTAAATATCCAGATACAGAGGCCTATGAATTTGTCATTAAAGAATTGAACAAGCGTGACATTACTTACCAAGATATTGCAAGAATGGCTTATGAGGTAGCGTATGAATTTATTCCTGAAGCAAAATTAACCGAATTTGAAGTAGCAACGATTGATGTGCTGCATAAAAGAGAAGTACTAAATAACGCGATGGTTGCTCTAGATTTGGACCGCTTAGCAACAGAAGGACAATTAAGTCAGCCATTACAAAAAATTATTGAAAACGATGCAGGTGTATTTGGCGTAGATGAAACTCTTGCGGTAAGTATTGCAAGTATTTATGGAACGATTGGAGTAACCAACTTTGGTTATCTTGATCGAGTAAAAAGCGGCGTTATTCAAAAATTAGATACAGAAAAAGAAGGACGCGTAAATACTTTTATTGATGATTTAATCGGCGCATTAGTTGCAGCAGTTGCGGGCAAAATGGCCCATAAATATGCGTAGAAATAGGGCTAGGATTAATCTACGGATGTATTAAGCAAAATGAATGCTGGAAACATTTGTCGGTATGGCTTTGCGGCGTTTTTTAAGAACATGTCTTAAATGAAACTTTCCATCCTAAGAAAGGGTGTTTTGCCGTGTTATTTCGTGATCGAACAGATGCAGGAGAACAGTTGGCAGGGGTTATTGGTTCATTAGACGCTAAAAATACAATTGTGTTGGCTTTACCTAGAGGTGGGCTACCACTTGGTGTGATAGTGGCAAAAAAGTATGCTGTGTCATTTGATATTATTTTAGCGAAAAAAATTGGTCATCCAACGAATTCTGAATATGCAATTGGCGCTGTCGCAGAAGGTGGCACGCCTATTTTAGGAGAAGGATATGTCGAGGCCCTTCATGCTGAATGGGTACAAGAAAAAGTTCCGCTAATTCAAAAAGAAATGTCACGCAAACGTGCTATTTATAGGGAAATCTTACAAGAGAACCAATTAAACGATAAAGATGTTCTGATCGTGGATGACGGTATTGCAACTGGGCTGACTATGTTTGCTGCTATAAGAGCAGCGGAAGAACACCAGCCAAAAAGCGTGAGTGTTGCCGTTCTTGTAATTCCTAAAGCAACCTACGGGCAGTTGAAACAAGAAGTAGATAAAGTTTATATGCTAGAAGTTCCCCAACACTTTTTAGGTGGCGTGGGAGCTTATTATGAACAATTTCCGCAATTAACCGATGAACAAGTGAAAGAAATGCTAAAAAATAGATGAGGTGTGAAAATGTGATGTTCTTTATTGTGAAGGAACGTCATTTTTTAAATCAAAGGAAATATAAACGATTTTTTCTCTTTTTCAAAAATATAATCTACCTCTTAAAGAAAATTCTACTAATCTCATTACAAGAAAATAATGAAGTTTCGTTTATTAAAAAATGTTTCACGTGAAACGATGTGAAAAAGGAGAAAAAAATGGGGATTTATTTTAAAATTGTTGAAAAAGAGGAGGAGGATTTAGTCACTGCTATTATGACTGAAGCTTTTAATTATGATGCTGAAATTTATTTTGGTAACGATGCCGAATTTGGTCCTCCGGGATACTCTGACGGAACTTTAGCGCGAAAAGTTTTATTAAAGCCGAATGTAAAAAATTATTTTATTTGTTTATCTAATAAACAAATTGCAGGTTTTCTTAGCATTGACCTAAAAAATAGCCAATTAGACTACTTTTGTATTCGGACCAGGTTCATTAACCAAGGGATTGGTACAGCAGCTTGGCAAAAAGTTGAAGAAATGTATCCTGGAAACAACTGGCAAGTTGAAACACCTGCTTATTCTTTGAGAAATCATCATTTTTATGAAAAATTAGGGTTTATTAAAGTTGGCGAGAAAGCTTATGATTCAGAAACTAAGGCTTTCATATTTAAAAAATAGCAAGCATCACTTTCTACTAAACGATGGTTTTCTTTTTCGCATCTTTGTAGATGACCTGAATAAGTAAGATCAAAATTGCAACGCTTGCAATCAAAAGTAGCGCTTTTTTATTCAACCCCTTAAATATTGCGTCGCCTCCCAATGCATACATAACTGATGATGGTGTTACGCCGACGAGTACGGCAAGAAATAGATGTCTAGTTTTCATTTTTAACAGGTTTGCAGTGAAATTGACAATAAATGAGGGAATCACTGGAATCATATAGGCAAACATAATGCCGATTTTCGGATGTCTCATTTGTGTAATTGCTTGAACCCAATGATTTGAAGTATTTCTCTTATCTAAGAATTTCAATTTGCGCAACAGCACCATTGAGATTAAATTTCCTACAGCATTACCGATAATGTTTAAGATGCTTCCGATAAGAGGTCCATAACAAAGCCCAATAAAAATACCAATTACAGAGGTCGGTAAACCTGGTAGCGCGCACATTACGATAGTTAATAAAACGAGCAGCACGCCAGAACGAATACCGTGTGAGCGGACATTATGCATCAATGCTTTTTCTGAAACTTGGGATTTTAAAAGCAAAGTAATTTCGGTATGATATTCAATAAATAAATGATAACAAACAAGGGCTAATAAGCAGACTCCGCTTACGATCAATAATTGTCTAATTCTTTTCTTTTCCATAAATTCTCCATTTAATTTTTCTCTTAACCTGCCTTTTCTTATTATATAAAAAGATATGAACAATAACAATTTAAGTAAGAAAATAATAGGTTTAGTTTAAAGAGACAAAAAACTACAACCAATGGATGCTTTGAAAAAATTGCATTGGTTGAATGAATAGACCGTGTGGTTGCAAGCGTAAAAAATGATTACTTAATCGACTTGCTTTTTACGTTTGATTTTCACGAAGCTTGTTTTGTTCGTTGAGTTGCGATATCAATCAGCGTTTGATTGAATTCTTGCTGCAATGGGTTTCCTACAGCTTTTTTATTAACAACGAGACTAATATAAAATTTGGGCGCATTTTCTAAAGGGATGGTCACAATATCGGTACGATTTTTTACGAGCAAATCAATCATAATACCAATAGAAACTCCCGAAGAAATAAACGATCCGGCCGTTTGTATTCCTTTAGTATAGGCCACCTGGCTGGGATTAATTTGATTGGCTTGAGCCCAACGCTCAAACATTGCGTAATGCGTGTACTCTTTATCCAAGCAAATAAAAGAATAATCTGAAAGCATCTTTGCTGTGATAAGGGATTCTTTAGCTAAAGGATGGTCTGGTGCGACACATACTTGCAAGGGCCGCTCGTCAATCAAATATTGTTCAACCCAAGGTTCTTCAATTTTTGGTGAATCACCGCCACTAATTGCAATAGGTAATTTATTTTCACGCAACAAATCCATCATGACTTCAGAACTTTCTTCTTCAACTAGTTGCAAGTTTGAAATAAACTTACTCATTGAAGGCATCAAGTTAGGTAAATAAAATCCACCAATTGTTGGCAAAAATCCTAATTGGACAGTACGTGTTTCTGTATTTTCCATTTCTTTTTTTGTTGCAGCTAATAAATCGAGCACCGTACCTGCATTTTTGTATAGGATTTCGCCAGCAGGTTTTAAATGAAAGCTTTTTGTTGAACGATCTCGAGTGATCAATTTTGTATTAAACTCATCTTCCAATCTTTTTAAGGAAAGCGAGATTGAAGGTTGAGACACATAAAAAGCTTCAGCTGTTTTGGTAAAGCTAGAACAATCAACTAGATATTTAAAATAAATTAGGTCTTGTATTTTCATTATTATTTTCCTATTCGTCTTATAAATTTTATTTATAATAGCATAACGAATCTATATTTCACAAAGAAGTTGCTTGTGATATATTAATGGCAGGTAATAAAAAAGCGTTTACAACACTGTCTTATGGTTTATAATTTAGTTTAGTTTTCAATGAAAAACTAAAAGTTTGTTCACTTTTTAATTGTTTAGTAAAATGATGAAAGGAGAATTTCGTGAAGTACATCAAACAGATTTTTTGGATCTTTTTGTTTGCGCTTGCAGGAGAAGCGTTGTCTCTGCTTATTCCAATTGCCATCCCAGGGAGTGTTATTGGTATGGTATTACTATTTTTTGCACTGCATTTCGGTTGGCTGAAAATGGAAAAAGTCGCTGATGTGGGTAGTTTTTTGACAGATAACATGGCGATCTTTTTTGTTCCGGCTGGTGTGGGTTTAATGGCTCATTTGGATATCTTAGCATCAATTTGGGGACGGCTTTTATTTATTATTGTTATTTCTTTAATTGCTGTTTTAACATTGGTGGGAACAATCGTCCAACATGCAAAAAATAAAGCGGAAAAAAGCGTTTCTGTAAAGGAGGTAGAAGAAAATGTTTGAATCCTTTGTTAATGATCCTTTTTTTGGAATTTTTCTAACACTTTTTTTCTACTTAATTGGGTTAAAGTTACATCAAAGATGGAAATTAGCTATTTTTACACCGTTGATTTTTGCGATTATTTGTGTGATTATTTTTTTATTAGTATTTAATATCCCACAAACGGCTTATGACAATGGCGGTCAATTTGTAAGTATATGGGTTACACCAGCAACCGTTTGTTTAGCAATCAAGTTAGAAAAAAATTATCAGTACTTAAAAGAAAATTATATTCCTATCCTAACCGGCATCATCTCTGGTGTATTGCTGCATACTGTTTTAATTTTAGCTCTTTGCTTGCTTCTATCTTTTAACGGCGATTTATTTGCAACACTTTATCCAAAATCAATCACTACAGCAATTGCTGTAGGAGTTTCAGAATCGCTAGGTGGTCTTGAATCATTAACGGTTGCCGTCGTTGTTTTTACTGGTATTTTAGGAGCAGCGATTGGGCCTGGATTATTTAAAATGATGAAAATTAATGATCCAGTAGCGCAAGGGATCGCGCTCGGTGCAGGAGCGCATGCGATGGGCACTACAAAGGCTATCGAAATGGGAGAAATACAAGGAGCAATGTCAAGTTTGTCAATTGTTGTAACCGGTCTTACAGTTGTACTAGTATCGCCGGTTGCTGAGATTTTATTAAATGTATTTTTTTAAATTAAAATAACTTTAAAAGGAGAAATTAAAAATGGCAGAAAAAACTGTTACAGAAGAAATTGAAGAAGAAGTAAATAACGGATATGATGCACCTACGAATGTAAATGAAGTGGAAGTAATTAATACTTATGAGCTAGAAGAAAAAGCTAAAAAAGTTGTGCCTAAAGGCGGATTTGATTACATGTCAGGAGCATCTGGCGATGAATTTACTTTAAAACAAAACATCGAAGCGTGGAACGCAAAGGGCATATTACCTCGTGTTTTAGCTGATGTGGAATTTCCTGAAACAAACACCTCTATTATTGGACAAGAATTAAAAGTTCCTTTTATCATGTCACCAATCGCAGCTCACGGTTTAGCTCATCAAGCTAAAGAAGCTGGGACGGCAAGAGGTATTGCAGAGTTTGGAGGTTCAATCATGTCGATTAGTGCTTATTCTGGCGCTAGTTTTGATGAAATCGAAGCTGGGTTAGGTGGCAACAATCGCTGGTTCCAAATTTACATGTCAAAAGATGAGGAAATGAATAAAAATATCATTGATGAGGCTAAAGCAGATGGTGCTACCGCCATTATTTTGACAGCAGACGCAACATTGAGCGGGAACCGTGATAGAGACGACCATAATAAGTTTGTTTATCCATTTGGGATGCCGATTGTTTCTCGTTACTTAAAAGGTGGCGCAAAAAATATGTCACTGAATAACATTTATGCACAATCTAAACAAAAAATTAGCATGGCAGACGTTCGCTTTTTAAAAGAATATTCTGATTTGCCAGTATTTGTCAAAGGGATACAAACACCAGAAGATGCGATGGCAGCAATCGGAGCTGGAGCAGCTGGTATTTGGGTATCAAATCATGGTGGTAGACAGTTGGATGGTGCCCCAGGTTCTTTTGCGACACTAAAAGCGATCTCTGAAGCAGTACAAAATCGTGTACCTATTGTTTTTGATAGTGGGATTCGTCGCGGTGAACACATCTTTAAAGCGATTGCTTCTGGTGCAGATATTGTAGGTATCGGTCGACCAGCCTTGTATGGATTAGCTTTAGGTGGATGGAAAGGTGTTAAATCTGTTTTTGAATACTTCGAAAGTGATTTGAAACGTGTGATGCAACTAGCCGGAACGCAAACCATTGAAGACATCAAACATGCGCGTTTATTTGATATTAAATAAGTAGAATAAAGAAGCAGCTTCAAAAGTTAATGAGATAAGTAAATAAAAAATTAGAATCAAACGATTTTGCATTTATCCATATGGATAATGCGGGTTGTTTGGTTCTTTTTAAATTGCTGAAAATTATTTAAATAACCGAACACAAGAGGGTTAATTTTTGTTTTTTTACATTTCTTCGTGCTATGATGAGCAATAGTCCATATACACTAAAAAAAATAAAATATTTCCGAAATTCTCAATAAAAATTTCAAACATTCATAAGAAAAAAATAATCTTCAGATGATATACTGTGGATGGATAAAGGAGGAACACCAAATGAAGAGAGTGCCACCAATATTAAAACCTATTGCGCTTTTAACTTTTTCTCTTGTCATTGCGACGGCTACAGGAGTTGTTAATGGAAAAAGTTATCGTCAAACAACAACTGAAACAACCACAACCGAAACAACGACAGAAAATTCTGCAAGCACAGATATGACCACCGATTTGCCAAATTCAGGCACAGAAATGACCGATGAATCTACCTTTGGTGAAGACAGCGGGTTACAACAGACACAAGACTCAAATAATGGCGTAGAAGACGATCCGGCAGCTTCAAATGAAGCACCACAACAAGACCCTGATTCTAATTCAGGAGCTGAACAAACGCCTGACTCTTCTGAACAACCAGCGGAAAACCAGCAGGAAACGCCGAATGATCAGCAAAATGGACAAGAACAAAATCAAGAAGGTCAACAACAAGATCAACAGGATCAACAAGACCAGCAAGGGCAACAAAACCAACAAAATACGCCTGAAGAAGGTGATGAACAATGACTATCTTATTAGATATTATTAATAGTTTTCATAAATTTTTAGGCTATTTGGATATTAGCCCTAAATATTTAAATCGTGCTTACACTATATTAAGCCTTTTTCCTACGCTTTATATCCTACGTATTGTTTATGGATTATGGGGGAACCAAAATTATATCCAATTTAGTTTATATTTGATAGTTTTTATTATTTTATTGTATTTTGTGGTGTTGAATTTCTTTTACTACTTTTTCGATAAAAACGTTAAAGGTGACGTTACTCAATTATTTGCTAAATACTTACCAGAAGACGCTTTTAATATCGAAGAAGGAAATCAAATTTCACAAAATTTGATGCCTAATACCAGCGAAGTGTCAGTGGAGTTTGTGGATAATCACGAATTGCGGTTAGAAGAAAACATCCAAACGTTGATCAGTCAAGATAAGATACCTACAAATAATTTAACCAATAGTGATGGGTTCTTACTTATGAAAAATACTTTGCATCCCTTTTATTATTTAAAAAAAGTATCAGAAGATGAGTATGAGCTGCAAATTGGGACAAGTTATCAGGATCTAGAAAAAATTGGAACTATCCATCAAACAGAAGCCTTGGATCCAGTGGGATTGTTTATTGTCGGTGGTGATTTTGTGAAAGAAGGCGTTCGATATCATGAACGTTACCATTTAAAATTGCTTGTCAGGGATAAACCGGCACAAGATGTAGGCACTGCTGAAACAACAAACGAAGCAGGGGCGACAAATGAAACAGGTAGTCGTAGTCAACGTCATAAAAAGAAAAAGTTTAAATAAATGACTTCCCATGAATCCTAACCAAACTAGGGTTCATGGGTTTTGTGTTTTTTATATGACAATGATAGACTTTAATGAGCAATAAAAAATGAGCGGAAAAGAGTGAGTAAAATGACTAAAGATTTGACTTTTGAGAACTTAGCAGATTTTACAGATGCCTTAAATCAAATACCAGCTAGTAGCGTAATCGCCCGAGCTGTTCAAGAAAATGGCATTGATGCTGTTAGTAAAAATTCTGCTGCAAAAGCAGAATTAAACCGAGTGTTTTCCATTGAGGTTGAAACAGGTGAAGTGACGCACCAAAAACAAAGCGGACGTTGTTGGCTATTTGCCACTTTGAATACACTACGGCATGATTTTGCTAAAAAGTATGATTTAAAAGATTTTCAGTTTTCACAAAATTACCTGTCCTTTTATGATCGTTTAGAAAAAGCGAATAAGATGTTGGAATGGGCAATCAGTTTGATCGATCAACCAGAAGATGATCGTGAATACTTAGCAATGCTCGAATGGGGCGATGGTGATGGTGGCCAGTGGGCAAACGGTCCGGCATTAATTAATAAGTACGGTTTAATTCCTAAAAGTGCGATGCCTGAAACTTATAATAGCGATAAAACCGCTGAGATTTCTGCAGCCATTAATTTGAAATTGCATAAAGCAGTTGCACATATGAAAAAAATGGTGGTCACGCCTACTCACGAAGCAGACTTACATACTTATAAATTAGAATGTTTACGTGAAATTTACCGTATGTTAGTTTATGCTTTTGGTCAGCCACCTGCTTCCTTTGATTTTGAATATCGTGACAAAGATAACAGCTATCATAATATTCGTAATTTAACGCCAACAACTTTTTTTGCGGATTACGTAGATGTTGATTTTGATCAATACACGGTGTTAGTAGATGCTCCTGACCATGAGTATGGAAAAAATTATGGATTGCCAAGTCAAGATTATATATTTGATGGGAAAAAAATTGAACTAGCAAACGTTGGAATTACTGCTATGAAAAAAGCAGCCGTAGCTTCTTTAAAAGATGGGCAAACGGTTTGGTTTGGTTGCGATGTGTTAAGAGATATGGATCGTAAAGAAGGAATCTTGGACCCTAATTATTTCAAAAAGAGCGAACTCTTTGCAGCTGATTTACAATTAGACAAAGCAGAACGATTAGCAACTCGAGAAGGCGAAGTTACCCACGCAATGACGCTTACTGGGGTTGATCTTGTTGATGGTCAGTCAACCAAATGGAAAGTTGAAAATAGCTGGGGTGAAAAAGTTGGCGATAAGGGCTATTTCATTATGTCGGATGCTTGGTTTGATGAGAATGTATATGAAGTTGTTGTGCAAGATAAATACTTGCAAGAAGAAGATAAGCATGTAGCAGCAAAAGAAAAAGAAGACCTTATGCCATGGGATTCATTGTGCTAATAAAAATACTTGGGTTCAATGCCCAAGTATTTTTGAACGATCAAAATAAGGCATTTAATCTATTAACAAAAAGGAAGTAATCTTATTCAATGGGTTATAAACGTATAGGTTAGTTTTTTGTTTCACGTGAAACTTATTATTTCTGTCGATATTTTTTTAAAAATTTCTATTATATAATGATAGTAGAAATATATACTGTAGGAATCAAGGAGAGAAGCAAATGCAGATAAATTTACTTTTTTCGATCGATGATAAATTTGTGGAGCAAATGAAAACTACGCTGTTTTCTATATACCAAAATGCAGACCATAATCATCATTTTACTGTTTACGTCTTGCAAAAAAAATTATTAAAGCGTTCTAAGACAATAAAAGAATTTTGTCATCTGTGGGGGATGAACTACGTTCCACTTGTAATTGGCGATGATCCCCTATTTGAGCAAGCCCCTATTTCTGCTCGTTATCCAGAAACAATTTATTATCGCTTAATGGTACATAAATATTTGCCGGAAAATGTCGATAAAATTCTTTATTTGGATGCAGATATTCTTTGTATTAATGATTTTTCGTCGTTATATGAACTCGAACTCAAAGGATATTTATATGCAGCAGCAAGTCATAAAAATCTGACCAATATGACAAAAATGATTAACCAAGTTCGCTTAAAAACCTATGAAGCGGAGGGTTATTATAATTCGGGTGTTTTGCTTATTAATGTCAAAAAAGCTCGCGATGAAGTTCATGCAGAAGATATTTTTCGCTTCATTCAAGAAAATCAATACAATCTTTTATTACCTGATCAAGATATTTTAAATGGGTTATATGGCAATAAAATCTTATCGATTCCTGATGAAATTTATAATTATGATGTAAGAAAAAATGCAACTTACGATACGATTAGTATGGGGAAGTGGGATTTAGGTTGGATTATTCGCAATAGTGTCTTCTTGCATTTTTGTGGTAAAGACAAGCCTTGGGAAGATAAATACCGAGGACGTTATGCTGCTTTATACAAATACTTTTGGTATAAAGTAATGAATGAATAAACCTTACGCACTTGCTGTTTTTTGCAAGTGTGTTTATTTATGAAAAAATTCTATTCTTGGTAAAAAATTAAATCCTTGTTCAAAAGACAGCCAAACTATTGCATAGGTAATTATTTTGCGTTAAAGTAGAATATAGTCCGTGAAACAATTTCTGTTTCACAAAAGAGAAAGGGAGAAACATGTTACCTGAAGAATTTCAACAAAAACTTCGCGAGCATCATATTGTGTTGACTCAAACACAAATAGAGCAATTTGAACGTTATTATCAGCTTTTGGTAGAATGGAATCAGAAAATAAACCTTACTGCCATTACGGATAAAAATGAAGTTTATTTAAAGCATTTTTATGATTCAGTAGCCTTGGCTTTTTCAGTTGATTTGGACAAAAAAGCTTCTATCTGTGATATTGGCTCTGGAGCCGGGTTCCCAAGTATCCCCTTAAAAATCATCTTTCCTGAATTAAAGGTAACCATCGTTGATTCGTTAAATAAGCGGATCAATTTTCTGCGTACATTAATTACCGAGTTAGATTTAAACCAAGTTGCGTTATTTCACGATCGAGCAGAAACATTTGGTCAAAAGATTGACCACCGTGCTTCTTATGATTATGTAGTGGCAAGAGCGGTTGCACGATTGAATGTTTTGTGTGAGCTTTGCTTACCACTTGTAAAAAAGAACGGCTATTTTTATGCCTTAAAAGCAGCTAAAAGTCAAGAAGAATTAAATGAAGCAAAAGGATCAATGGCAATTTTGGGTGGTAAGTTCATAGAAGATAAGCAAATTTATTTACCTAATACAGATGATCAACGACACGTCTTAGTGATTGAAAAGAAAAAAGAAACCCCCAAAAAATATCCGAGAAAACCTGGCTTACCGAGTAAAAAGCCTATAAATTAAAAATTTCAAAGGTAGAATAAAAGAGGAGTTCCTCTTTTATCGCCTCTAACAGAGAAGGAGAGTTTTATGGTTCGTATTATTTCTGTTGCAAATCAAAAAGGTGGCGTCGGTAAATCGACTACAGCGGTTAATTTAGGCGCATGTTTGGCTTACCTAGATAAAAAAGTTTTGCTAGTAGATATCGATGCGCAAGGGAATGCAACCAGCGGTGTCGGTATACGTAAACCTGACGTGGTACAAGATGTTTATGATGTTTTGATTAATGAGATCAATATTGAAGATACGATATTACCTAGCTCTCGCGCTAATTTAGATGTTGTACCAGCGACTCTCCAATTAGCAGGCGCAGAGATTGAATTAACATCTATGATGGCGAGGGAGTCACGCCTGCGTACGGCTATTGATGAAATCAAAGATCAGTATGATTTCATCTTGATCGATTGTCCGCCGTCACTAGGGCATCTAACTATTAACGCTTTTACAGCGAGCGATGCGATTTTGATCCCGGTACAGTGTGAGTATTATGCCTTAGAAGGATTAAGTCAATTATTAAATACTGTTCGTTTGGTGCAAAAACACTTTAATCCTGAATTGGAAATTGAGGGCGTCTTATTGACAATGTATGATGCACGCACCAATCTTGGGGTGGAAGTTGTAGGCGAAGTTCGCCGCTATTTCCAAGAGAAAGTCTATGATACAATTATTCCCCGAAATGTTCGTTTATCTGAAGCGCCTAGTCACGGGCTATCAATTGTTGATTATGATTTGCGTTCCAAAGGCTCTGAAGTCTATCAAGCACTAGCAAAGGAAGTGTTGACTCGTGAAAAAGCAAAATAAAAGTTTAGGAAAAGGAATCAATGCGTTGTTTCAAGACCTATCAGATATTGAAGAGGTTGATGTTGCAACGGAAAAAATCGTTGAACTCTCATTAAATGAGTTACGCCCGAATCCTTACCAACCACGAAAAACATTTGAAGAAAAATCATTACAAGAGTTGGCGAATTCGATTGAAAAATCAGGCGTTTTTCAGCCGATTATTGTACGTAAATCTAAAGTAAAAGGTTATGAGATTATTGCCGGTGAACGTCGTTTCCGTGCTTCGAAGCTAGCCAAAAAAGAAGTCATCCCAGCAATTATTCGCGATTTTGATGAAGAAGCAATGATGCAAGTAGCTGTTTTGGAAAACTTACAACGGGAAGATTTGAATCCCTTAGAAGAAGCAGAAGCTTATGAAATGCTAATGAAAAATCTTCATTTAACCCAAGCAGAAGTAGCCGAACGTTTAGGCAAAAGCCGACCTTATATTGCAAACTATTTACGTCTTTTAACTTTACCAAAATTAGTGAAGGAAATGGTTCAAGACGATCGGTTATCGATGGGACAGGCGCGTACACTACTAGGCTTGAAAAACAAAGAGCAAATGTTGAAACTTGCGAACCGTTGTGTGAAAGAAAACTTGACTGTACGTCAACTAGAACAGTTAGTCACAGATGCCAATGAAGCAAAAGATAAAAAGAAAGTTCCTCGTGTAGTGAAAGAAAAGCCCTATTATCTGCGCGAAAGCGAAGATCGTTTGATGGATAAATTTGGAACGAGTGTACAGATTAAAGAGAAAAAAGGCAAAGGAAGAATTGAGATTGACTATTTATCGCAAAATGATTTGACGCGTATATTAGATATCTTAAATATTCACTTTGATGAAGAATAAATAAGGAGAATGCTTATGTATGACCTAGGTGATACTGTAGAAATGAAAAAACCTCATGCCTGTCAAACCAATCGCTGGCTGATCATACGCATGGGAGCCGATATTAAAATAAAATGCGAGAATTGCGGCCATATAGTCATGATGACGCGCCGTGAATTTGAAAAGAAAATGAAAAAAGTAATTGAAAAGAAAAAGGAAGAGTGAAAATAGATGGCATTGACCGCTGGAATCGTGGGGTTGCCTAATGTCGGCAAATCCACTTTGTTTAACGCAATTACAAAAGCTGGCGCAGAAGCAGCAAATTACCCTTTTGCAACTATTGACCCCAATGTAGGGATGGTCGAAGTACCTGATTGGCGCTTGCAACGTTTAACTGATTTATTTCAACCCAAAAAAACCACGCCTGCGACCTTTGAATTTACCGATATTGCCGGGATCGTTAAAGGAGCAAGTGAAGGTGAGGGGCTGGGAAATCAATTTTTAAGTCATATCCGTCAAGTAGACGCCATTTGCCATGTGGTGCGTTGTTTTGACGATGATAATGTCACCCACGTAGATGGACGAATCGATCCTTTAGCCGATATTGAAACGATTAATTTAGAATTAATCTTGGCTGACTTGGAAACAGTTAATAAACGGTACAGCCGGGTTGAAAAAGTGGCTAAGACAAAAGATAAAGCAGCGATGGCCGAATTAGCTGTTTTAGATAAAATTAAACCAGTTTTGGAGGCAGGAAAATCGGCTCGGACCATTGAATTTTCTGAAGAAGAGCAACCGATTGTCAAAGACTTGTTCTTATTGACAATTAAACCTGTTTTATACGTTGCCAATGTGGCAGAAGATGATGTCCAAGACCCTACGAACAATCACTATGTGCAAGAAGTACAAAAATTTGCAGCAACAGAAAAAGCGGAAGTTATTACTGTCTGTGCCCAAATTGAGGAAGAAATTGCTGAATTAGACGACGAAGATAAAGTAGAATTTTTGGAAGATCTAGGCATTAAAGAAAGCGGATTGGATCAATTAATTCGTACTTCTTTCCATTTATTAGGTCTAGCGACCTATTTTACGGCGGGCGAACCAGAAGTGCGTGCTTGGACGTTTCATAAAGGCATCAAAGCACCTCAGGCTGCAGGAATTATTCATTCTGATTTTGAACGGGGTTTCATCCGAGCTGAAACGGTATCTTTTAACGATCTTGATAAATTTGAAAGTATGCATGCAGCTAAAGAAGCAGGTCGTGTTCGGCTTGAAGGTAAGGACTATGTGGTCCAAGATGGCGATGTCATGTTATTCCGTTTCAATGTATAATAGACTATCAAAGTACGAATGAACTATGTTAAAATAATTCTTGTCAAATGCTTGTTTATCAGGCAAGAAGGGAGAAACGAAGACCATGGAAGCAGAAAAGCTGCGAGAATACGTTGCAAAAAATCGCGAGTGGGAAGAACAATTAACCAAAAGAAATCAACAATATATTTTTGATTTAAACAAAGCACTTGATGCTGCGAATTTATCAGAAGAAGAAAAAGTACAAGTGTTTCATGAGATGTTACCGGTGTTAGTGCAAGAACAAAAAAATGGCACTACGGCTCGACAACTTTATGGTACAGTTTCAGAACGAACAGAAGCAATTTTAGCTACCCCGACAAAAGTTGAAACTACAAGGCCCGTTTTGATGTGGGTGGATAATACTTTATTGATCTTAGGTGTCTTTGGTTTGATGATGGGAATTGTAGGATTATTCTCTAATCAAAATAACCAAGTTTATGGTATTGTTACCTTGATATTAATGGCAATGGTCGGCGGTTGGGTCTTTTATTTGATGTATAAATATATGTATCAATACGAACGCCCAGGTGCGGATAAGAGTCAGCGTCCAAAATTATGGAAGTCGATATTGATTTTAATTGCTTCGTTTTTCGTATGGACAGCAGTCATTTCATTATCTGCCTTATTGCCAGGTGTAATCAATCCGGTTTTAGACCCATTCTTTTTGGTTCTTATTGGCGGTGCCTCTTTGTTACTTCGTTATTATTTAAAGAAAAGATACAATATCATTGGCAGTTTATCGATGCCTAAGCAGTAAATAGACAAGGGTTCCTCATTAGGGCCCTTTTTTCTTTACCATAATGGTTGACTTCAAGCATTATTTTTGCTATTTTCGTTAAAATATATTGATTTACCTAACGACAGTAAAATTATTTTTGCTGATCTTAAATTGAAGGAGTGTTACAGCTAATGTCCAACTGGGAAACTAAATTTGAAAAAAAGGGAATAACGTTTGATGACGTCCTACTTATCCCGCAAGAAAGTCACGTGCTACCTAACGATGTAGATATGAAGGTAAAATTAGCTGAGAATATCCAGCTTAATATTCCGATTTTAAGTGCCAGTATGGATACCGTAACAGAAAGTAATCTGGCTATTGCGATGGCCAGACAAGGCGGGCTGGGAGTTATTCATAAAAATATGTCGATTGCAGCACAAGCCGATGAGGTACGTAAAGTAAAACGGTCCGAAAGTGGCGTGATTATTGATCCTTTCTTTTTAACGCCTAATCATTTAGTATCTGAGGCAGAAGAACTAATGAGTCGTTACCGAATTAGTGGTATCCCAGTAGTAGAAACGATGGAAAATCGTAAATTGGTGGGGATTATGACGAATCGCGATTTACGTTTTGTTACTGATTATTCCATCCCAATTGGTGAAATTATGACCAAGGATGATTTGATTACAGCTCCGGTAGGAACTTCTTTGGAAGATGCAGAAGGGATTTTACAAGCGCATAAAATTGAAAAACTACCAATTGTTGACGATGAAGGGAAATTGAGCGGGTTAATTACTATTAAAGATATTGAAAAAGTCATTCAATTTCCTAATGCTGCCAAAGATGAGCATGGAAGATTGTTAGTTGCAGCGGCAGTTGGCATCACTAGTGATACACCTGAACGTGCACAAGCTTTAATAGAAGCAGGAGCTGATGCTGTTGTTATCGATACGGCTCACGGTCACAGCGCAGGTGTATTGCGTAAAATCAAAGAGATGCGCACACAATTTCCGAAAACTACATTGATTGCGGGGAATGTTGCAACGGCGCAGGGAACAAAAGCTTTATACGATGCCGGAGTCGATGTGGTAAAAGTAGGAATTGGTCCTGGTTCAATCTGTACGACTCGGGTTGTTGCCGGTGTGGGCGTGCCACAGTTAACTGCTATTTATGACGCAGCTTCTGTTGCTCGTAAATATGGCAAGACAATTATCGCTGATGGTGGAATTAAATTCTCTGGAGATATCGTAAAGGCTCTAGCAGCAGGCGGCTACGCTGTAATGTTGGGTAGTATGCTGGCAGGAACAGAGGAATCACCAGGTGAATTTGAGATCTATCAAGGTCGTCGTTTTAAGACTTACCGCGGTATGGGTTCGCTTAGCGCGATGGAAAAAGGCTCCAGTGATCGTTACTTTCAAGGTGGCGTCAATGAAGCAAATAAATTAGTTCCAGAAGGTATTGAAGGCCGAGTTGCTTATAAAGGTAGCGTGGGAGATATTATCTTTCAAATGCTAGGCGGCCTAAGATCTGGTATGGGATACGTTGGAGCAGCTAATTTAAAAGAATTACGTGATGATGCGCAATTTATTCAAATGAGCGGCAATGGTTTAAGAGAATCACATCCTCATGATATCCAAATTACAAAAGAAGCGCCAAATTATTCGGTTGAACAATAAAATAAAAAGCATGCTAACGAAAATAGTGACCCACAAAAATTAGACTGAAAAACTAATTTTTGCGGGTCACTATAGAGCTCAAACGATAGCATGTTTTTTTATTTATCCGATTTTTGTCGTATTTCCCATATAAGGGACAAGTACTTCAGGAATTGTTACGGTACCATCTGCGTTTTGATAGTTTTCTAAGATAGCAGCCACTGTACGACCTACAGCTAGACCAGAACCATTTAATGTATGGGCATAGTGTGGTTTTCCTTCTGTATCTCGATAACGAATCATTGCTCGACGTGCTTGGAAATCTTCGCAGTTTGAACAAGAACTGATTTCTCTATACATATTTTGTGCCGGAATCCATACTTCTAAGTCATAAGTTTTAGCTGCAGAAAATCCCATATCCCCCGTTGATAAAGTAATCACACGATAAGGAAGCCCCAATTTTTGTAAGATGGCTTCTGCATCAGCAGTCATTTTTTCTAATTCATCATAGGAATGTTCACTATCTGAAAATTTGACCATTTCTACCTTATTAAACTGGTGTAGACGAATTAAGCCTCTAGTATCGCGGCCAGCACTACCCGCTTCTGAGCGAAATGCAGGACTTAGTGCGGTGAAATATATTGGCAGTTGACTTTCATCTAAAATTTCATTGCTATAGTAATTTGTCAAAGGAACCTCAGCTGTGGGGATCAAGCTTAAATCACTATCTTCTAGTTGAAAAACGTCTTCAGTAAACTTAGGAAATTGGCCGGTTCCAAACATTGCTTGACTGTTTACAGCATATGGCGGAATCATTTCAGTATACCCTTGTTGGTATACATGTTGATCTAGCATGAAGTTATATAATGCACGTTCTAGACGAGCACCTAGTCCTTTGTAGTAAACAAAACGACTACCCGAAACTTTTGCTCCTCGTTCAAAGTCCAGTATGTCCAATTTTTCTGCAATATCCCAATGGTTTTTTGGCTCAAAATCAAAGGTTTGAGGCGTGTGCCATTTCCGTACTTCCACATTATCCTCTTCATCGTCACCTATAGGCACACTGCTATGAGGAAGATTTGGTAGAGCCGTAGCTATATTTTTTAAGCTTTCATCAATGTCAGCAAGTTCTTTGTCCAATTCCTTGATTTTGCTGCCGATTTCACGCATTTCACTAATTTGTTCTGATGTGTCTTCTTTATTACGTTTTGCCTGCGCAATTTTTTCAGATACGTTATTACGGTATTTTTTCTTTTCCTCGGTTTCAACTAATAAACTGCGACGTTTTTTATCTAAACGAAGAAATTCAGTTAAGTTTTCTTCTGGAACTCCTCGAGTTTGCAATTTTTCTTTGACTTCATCAAAGTGTTCACGAACCATTTTAATATCTAACACTATTTTTCCTCCTCAAAAATTATAAAATAAAAAAACTATTCCTTCCCAAAGCTGATTTTGCTTGGGACGAAATAGTTTTTCGCGGTGCCACCCAAGTTCGGCTGTGAGGCCGCACTTGTCTCTTGTAACCAAAGAGCGCAGGTTCTTTTTTTAAAAGAAGCATTGAAAACTGGATTCCATCATTTTCCTTTACTGATTTTCACCAACCACCAGCTCTCTTAAAAGGATAAATCATGTACTAGGTTTTCTGCTTGTTATTATGATGCATTTAGCATAGCTGAAAAAAATTGTTTCGTCAACTAGCAGCTTGGTTATTACTCGTTAATGGTAAATGGATGATAAAAGAGGTCCAATCAGGATTGGATTTTGCGTAAATGTAACCACCGTGCAAAGCAACAATGCTTTGAGCAATAGCTAGGCCTAGCCCGGTTCCTCCTGTTTCTTGTGAGCGTGATTCTTCCACTCGGTAAAAGCGGTCGAATAGTGAATCTAATGATTGTTTAGGGATCATTTTGCCATTATTTTTCACCGAAATAACTGCTTCAGTTCCAGTTTTTTCCAGTTGAATAATAATTCTATCAGCACCTTTACCGTATTTTAAAGCATTTGAAAGTAAATTATTGAAGACACGCACTAATTTTTCTGTATCGCCTTCCATTAAAAGCTGTTGTGGCTGAGCAGTAGTTTCAATGGTAATTCCCTTATTACGAGCTTCAAGTTCGAAATCGGCGGCCAACTGTTCTACTAATTGTACCATATCAAAAGTCATCAGGTTGACTGGATCACTCGGCTGGCGAGCTTTAGTATATTCAAATAAATCATCAACCAAGGACCTCATTTGTTTTGCTTTAACAAAAGCTGTATGTGTGTATTTCAATAGTTCTTCTTCTGAGTGATATTGTTGATCTTCAATCAATCCTAAATAACCGATAATTGAAGTCAAAGGGGTTCTAAGGTCATGACTAATATTTGTAATTAACTCATCTTTTGATTTTTCAATACGACGTTCTTCTTCAATAGCTGTAACTGTACTGTCTACTAAGCCATTAATGCTATCGACTAGCCGTGCCAAATCGCCACGTAGTTCAAAAGGGATGCGATGATCATAATGACCATTTGCAATGTAATGTAACTCGCTAATGATATGACGTTGTTGCATTTGACGGTAGCGTCGAATCAAACGCCAATATAAAAATATAATATCTAAAATAAGTAATACGGGAATTAAAAAGTTTTTTGCGCTAAGGAAAATATCCGTATTAAAGTTTCTTACAAAACTAGTTCGTGATTCAAACACCGCTTCATTTAAAGCAGGAGTGTTATTTACTATAGAAGAAAGAAGGACCAACATCGCTATATTAACAATAATTAACAAAATAATTGTGATGATCGCTTCAACAAATAGCTCACTGATTTCTTTTGATGTAAGAACGACTCTTTTTTTGGGTTCTCTTTTATTTCGCATCGATCTTGTAGCCAACTCCCCATACGGTTTGAATGATTTTTTCTCCTCCAGTGGCTTCTTCAATTTTGTCACGTAAATGACTCACGTGAACCATGACTGTTTTAGCTGAAACGACACTTTCTTGTTTCCAGACGCGTTCAAAAATTTCATCAGCACTAAAGACACGGTTTGGATGTGAAGCTAGTAAATAAAGTATGCCAAATTCTAAAGCAGTCAATTGAATCTCTTTACCACCGACTGTTCTTACTTCGTGGGAATCTCGGTTAATAACAAGCGAACTAATTTCCAAAATATCTGGTTGTTCCGAAGATACTTGCATTTGTGTTCTTCTTAGTAAAGATTTAACCCGCGCCATTACTTCTAATGGATTAAATGGTTTTATTACATAATCATCTGCACCAGCGACTAAGCCCTTGATTTTATCCATATCAGTAGTTTTGGCAGTTAATAGTATAATGGGGATTTGCGATTCCTTCCTTAATGTCTTAACGACCTGCATCCCATCTAATTCTGGCATCATAATATCCAAGATAACAAGTTCTATATCTGAAAGAGTGTGTATTTTTGATAGTACTTCTTTTCCATCATAAGCTACAACGGGTTCATAACCTTCGTTGTGTAAGTAGATACTTAATAATTCAACAATTTCTTTATCATCGTCAGCGACTAATATTTTCATTTAGAGTCCTCCTCATTAGTTAACGGTAATCTTTAGTTGTATTTTACCAAAAAAAAGGAAAATTTGATAAGTTTATACTTAATCTTTAGAGAATAATAGAAATTGTTATGAGGAGTCTCTTTTAAAAAACGAACATTGTATTAAAAAAGTAATGAGTTTTAGGGGATTTATTTAATAGAAGCGAACAAAAACCGGCTGTAAACCAAAAGAAAGCGAAACAACTAGAAACGTTGACATAACAACGATTTTTCTATTGACGAATGATTAGTTTATTGGTATATTATTACTTGTCTTCAGACAGAGCAATTATTTTTAAAACTAGCGAATAGGTTAGTACATTAAAAATATAAAATTCACTGATTGAAGCTAGTAAAATAAAGCTGTAAAACTTTTGTAAAAAAGCATTGACAAAAGCTTGTCACGCTGATAAGATATAAAAGTTGCTACGGCGACAAATAGTAGACCTTTGAAAACTGAACAAAGCAAGCAAACGAACCAATGTGTAGGGCGCTTCTAAAAGAAGCAACAAACATTAACAACAACGCAAGCAAGACGCAAGCGTAAAAGTAACAAGAGCTGAAACGATCAACGGTGTTGATCGATCAAATTCAAGATGAGAGTTTGATCCTGGCTCAGGACGAACGCTGGCGGCGTGCCTAATACATGCAAGTCGAACGCTGCTTCGATCGAAACTTCGGTTTCTTTTGAAGCGGAGTGGCGGACGGGTGAGTAACACGTGGGGAACCTATCCATCAGCGGGGGATAACACTTGGAAACAGGTGCTAATACCGCATAAGGCTTTCTTTCGCCTGAAAGAAAGCTAAAAGGCGCTTTTTGCGTCACTGATGGCTGGTCCCGCGGTGCATTAGCCAGTTGGTGAGGTAACGGCTCACCAAAGCAACGATGCATAGCCGACCTGAGAGGGTGATCGGCCACACTGGGACTGAGACACGGCCCAGACTCCTACGGGAGGCAGCAGTAGGGAATCTTCGGCAATGGACGAAAGTCTGACCGAGCAACGCCGCGTGAGTGAAGAAGGTTTTCGGATCGTAAAGCTCTGTTGTCAGTAAAGAACAGGAAAAAGAGGCAATGCTTTTTCTATGACGGTAGCTGACCAGAAAGCCACGGCTAACTACGTGCCAGCAGCCGCGGTAATACGTAGGTGGCAAGCGTTGTCCGGATTTATTGGGCGTAAAGCGAGCGCAGGCGGTGATTTAAGTCTGATGTGAAAGCCCCCGGCTCAACCGGGGAGGGTCATTGGAAACTGGATCACTTGAGTGCAGAAGAGGAGAGTGGAATTCCATGTGTAGCGGTGAAATGCGTAGATATATGGAGGAACACCAGTGGCGAAGGCGGCTCTCTGGTCTGTAACTGACGCTGAGGCTCGAAAGCGTGGGTAGCAAACAGGATTAGATACCCTGGTAGTCCACGCCGTAAACGATGAGTGCTAAGTGTTGGAGGGTTTCCGCCCTTCAGTGCTGCAGTTAACGCATTAAGCACTCCGCCTGGGGAGTACGGCCGCAAGGTTGAAACTCAAAGGAATTGACGGGGGCCCGCACAAGCGGTGGAGCATGTGGTTTAATTCGAAGCAACGCGAAGAACCTTACCAGGTCTTGACATCCTTTGACCACGCGAGAGATCGCGTTTCCCCTTCGGGGGCAAAGTGACAGGTGGTGCATGGTTGTCGTCAGCTCGTGTCGTGAGATGTTGGGTTAAGTCCCGCAACGAGCGCAACCCTTATTGTTAGTTGCCAGCATTCAGTTGGGCACTCTAGCAAGACTGCCGGTGACAAACCGGAGGAAGGTGGGGATGACGTCAAATCATCATGCCCCTTATGACCTGGGCTACACACGTGCTACAATGGGAAGTACAACGAGCAAGCCAAGCCGCAAGGCCGCGCGAATCTCTGAAAGCTTCTCTCAGTTCGGATTGCAGGCTGCAACTCGCCTGCATGAAGCCGGAATCGCTAGTAATCGCGGATCAGCATGCCGCGGTGAATCCGTTCCCGGGCCTTGTACACACCGCCCGTCACACCACGAGAGTTTGTAACACCCAAAGTCGGTGCGGCAACCTCATTAGAGGAGCCAGCCGCCTAAGGTGGGATGAATGATTGGGGTGAAGTCGTAACAAGGTAGCCGTATCGGAAGGTGCGGCTGGATCACCTCCTTTCTAAGGAAAAATTACGGAAGTTTTACACATCGTTTGCGCTTTGTTCAGTTTTGAGAGGTCTACCCCCGCAAGGGGGCCTTAGCTCAGATGGGAGAGCGCCTGCTTTGCACGCAGGAGGTCAGCGGTTCGATCCCGCTAGGCTCCATGAACGACCTTTAAGGTCGTTACCTTTGGTTCTTTGAAAACTGGATAGAAAAACAACAATCAACACCAACCGAGAATCGCGTTGAACGCGTTTTTGAAAGAGTTCAAAAAAAAAGCGGCCATCGATGGGCTTTTATCGCTAAAAGTATAGAACCATCGTTGGTCCCTCGACCGTAAGGTCGAGTAAGGTTAAGTAGAAAAGGGCACACGGTGAATGCCTTGGCACTAGGAGCCGATGAAGGACGGGACCAACACCGATATGCTCTGGGGAGCTGTAAGTAAGCTAGGATCCAGAGATTTCCGAATGGGGAAACCCCGCATTTTTAATCGAATGTGGCTTGATCTGTGAATACATAGCAGGCAAGCGGTAGACGCAGGGAACTGAAACATCTTAGTACCTGCAGGAAGAAAAAGAAAACTCGATTCCCTGAGTAGCGGCGAGCGAAACGGGAAGAGCCCAAACCAGGATGCTTGCATCTTGGGGTTGTAGGACGTTAACAGCACAAGAAAAAGGGCAGCCAAAGGATCTGGAACGATCCGCCAGAGCGGGTAAGAGCCCCGTAGGCGAAGGCCGGCAACTTGTTTTAACGGATCCTGAGTACGGCGGCACACGCGAAATGCCGTCGGAAACCGGGAGGACCATCTCCCAAGGCTAAATACTCCCTAGTGACCGATAGTGAACCAGTACCGTGAGGGAAAGGTGAAAAGCACCCCGGAAGGGAGTGAAAGAGATCCTGAAACCGTGTGCTTACAACAAGTTAGAGCCCGTTAATGGGTGATAGCGTGCCTTTTGCAGAATGAACCGGCGAGTTGCGTTGGCTGGCGAGGTTAAGTCGTAAAAAGACGGAGCCGCAGCGAAAGCGAGTCTGAAATGGGCGCTTTGAGTCAGTCGACGCAGACCCGAAACCAGGTGATCTACCCATGTCCAGGTTGAAGGTGCGGTAAAACGCACTGGAGGACCGAACCCACGTACGTTGAAAAGTGCGGGGATGAGGTGTGGGTAGCGGAGAAATTCCAAACGAACTTGGAGATAGCTGGTTCTCTCCGAAATAGCTTTAGGGCTAGCGTCGAGGAACGAATGATGGAGGTAGAGCACTGTTTGGACGAGGGGCCCTTTCGGGTTACCGAATGCAGATAAACTCCGAATGCCATTCATTTTGCCTCGGCAGTCAGACGGTGAGTGATAAGATCCATCGTCGAAAGGGAAACAGCCCAGACCACCAGCTAAGGCCCCTAAATGTATGTTAAGTGGAAAAGGAGGTGGGGTTGCTCAGACAACTAGGATGTTGGCTCAGAAGCAGCCATCATTGAAAGAGTGCGTAATAGCTCACTAGTCGAGTGACCCTGCGCCGAAAATTTACCGGGGCTAAACATACTGCCGAAGCTGTGGAATGCACCTTTAGGTGCATTGGTAGGAGAGCGTTCTAAGGGCAGAGAAGGCAGATCGTAAGGACTGCTGGAGCGCTTAGAAGTGAGAATGCCGGTATGAGTAGCGAAAGACAGGTGAGAATCCTGTCCACCGTAAGACTAAGGTTTCCTGGGGAAGGCTCGTCCGCCCAGGGTTAGTCGGGACCTAAGCTGAGGCCGAAAGGCGTAGGCGATGGCCAACAGGTTGATATTCCTGTACCTGTTGTCTTCATTTGAGTGATGGAGGGACGCAGGAGGCAAAAGAAAGCAGACGAATGGAAAGGTCTGTCCAAGCAGTGAGTCGGAGAAAGAGTGAAAGGCTTTTTCTTGACAACGACCAGCTGTGACGGGGAGGGAAATTTAAGTACCGAAGTTCTGGCGTCACACTGCCAAGAAAAACTTCTAGCAAGAAGGCAATGGCCCGTACCGCAAACCGACACAGGTAGTCGAGGAGAGTATCCTCAGGTGAGCGAGCGAACTCTCGTTAAGGAACTCGGCAAAATGACCCCGTAACTTCGGGAGAAGGGGTGCTGCTCTAACGAGCAGCCGCAGTGAATAGGCCCAAGCGACTGTTTATCAAAAACACAGGTCTCTGCAAAATCGTAAGATGACGTATAGGGGCTGACGCCTGCCCGGTGCTGGAAGGTTAAGAGGAGTGCTTAGCGTAAGCGAAGGTACGAATTGAAGCCCCAGTAAACGGCGGCCGTAACTATAACGGTCCTAAGGTAGCGAAATTCCTTGTCGGGTAAGTTCCGACCCGCACGAAAGGCGTAACGATTTGGGCACTGTCTCAACGAGAGACTCGGTGAAATTTTAGTACCTGTGAAAATGCAGGTTACCCGCGACAGGACGGAAAGACCCCATGGAGCTTTACTGTAATTTGATATTGCGTGTCTGTACCGCATGTACAGGATAGGTAGGAGCCGTAGAATTCGGGACGCGAGTCTCGAAGGAGGCATCAGTGGGATACTACCCTTGCGTTATGGCCACTCTAACCCGCGCCACTCAGCGTGGCGGGAGACAGTGTCAGATGGGCAGTTTGACTGGGGCGGTCGCCTCCCAAAAGGTAACGGAGGCGCCCAAGGTTCCCTCAGAATGGTTGGAAATCATTCAACGAGTGTAAAGGCAGAAGGGAGCTTGACTGCGAGACAGACAAGTCGAGCAGGGACGAAAGTCGGGCTTAGTGATCCGGTGGTTCCGCATGGAAGGGCCATCGCTCAACGGATAAAAGCTACCCTGGGGATAACAGGCTTATCTCCCCCAAGAGTCCACATCGACGGGGAGGTTTGGCACCTCGATGTCGGCTCGTCGCATCCTGGGGCTGTAGTCGGTCCCAAGGGTTGGGCTGTTCGCCCATTAAAGCGGCACGCGAGCTGGGTTCAGAACGTCGTGAGACAGTTCGGTCCCTATCCGTCGCGGGCGTAGGAAATTTGCGAGGCGCTGTCCTTAGTACGAGAGGACCGGGATGGACCTACCGCTGGTGTACCAGTTGTCGTGCCAACGGCATCGCTGGGTAGCTATGTAGGGCAGGAATAAACGCTGAAAGCATCTAAGCGTGAAGTCCCCCTCAAGATGAGATTTCCCCTTTCTTCAAAGAAAGTAAGATCCCTGAAAGAAGATCAGGTAGATAGGTCCGAAGTGGAAGACCCGTGAGGGTTGGAGCGGACGGATACTAATCGATCGAGGACTTAACCACAGGTTCAAGGGTTTTCGGTTGCGAATGGAGGTTGTTTTTCATCCAGTTTTGAGAGAACGAAAGGTTCACTCAACATGATTTTGTGTGTGGTGGCGATCGCAAGAAGGAGACACCTGTTCCCATGCCGAACACAGTCGTTAAGCTTCTTAGCGCCAATTGTAGTGAGGGGTTATCCCCTTGTGAGAGTCGGACGTCGCCACGCGGAATCAGGAGGTTTAGCTCAGCTGGGAGAGCATCTGCCTTACAAGCAGAGGGTCATAGGTTCGAGCCCTATAACCTCCATTGAGTCGTTAGCTCAGTTGGTAGAGCATCTGACTTTTAATCAGAGGGTCACAGGTTCGAACCCTGTACGACTCATTTTAGATCAATCAGCGGGTGTGGCGGAATTGGCAGACGCACTAGATTTAGGATCTAGCGCCGCAAGGCGTGGGGGTTCAAGTCCCTTCACCCGCATGGCATGATAGACATGCGCCGGCTTAGCTCAGTTGGTAGAGCATCTGATTTGTAATCAGAGGGTCGAGGGTTCAAGTCCTTTAGCCGGCATCTAAAGAGCTGCGGAAATAGCTCAGCGGTAGAGCACCACCTTGCCAAGGTGGGGGTCGCGGGTTCGAATCCCGTTTTCCGCTTGATGCCAAAACCACGCCGGGGTGGCGGAACTGGCAGACGCACAGGACTTAAAATCCTGCGGTAAGTGTATTACCGTACCGGTTCGATTCCGGTCCTCGGCATTGTTTCATTGTATTGCGCCCATAGCTCAACTGGACAGAGTGTCTGACTACGGATCAGAAGGTTGAGGGTTCAAATCCTTCTGGGCGCGTAACGGGAAGTAGCTCAGCTTGGTAGAGCACTTGGTTTGGGACCAAGGGGTCGTAGGTTCGAATCCTGTCTTCCCGATTTTTTATTGTAATAAAGGTACTTGAGGAAAGGAAATTTCTTTTCTTCTAGTGCCTTTTTTTGTATGAGTTGAGATATAACTGAAATTGAAATATGATACAATACAATTAAAAAGATAAAGGAGGCGGATTATTGAAGGGTCAAATCCAAAAAGCGTTGAGCGGATTTTACTATATTTATTCAGAAGGTAAAATTTATCAAACAAGAGCCCGTGGAAACTTTCGTAATCGAAAAATTACTCCCTTAGTTGGAGATTATGCTGTTTTTGAGAGTGAAAATTTAACTGAAGGTTATTTACTTGAGATATTGCCTAGAAAGAATAAATTGTTACGCCCACCAGTAGCAAATGTTGATCAAGGAATCATTGTAATAAGTTTGGTTGAACCGCAATTTTCTTATTTTTTATTAGATCGTTTTTTAGTAAGTATTGAATATGAAGATATCGAACCGATTATTTATTTGAGTAAGGCCGATTTACAAATAGAAAATAAACTGCTTAATGAAATTATCTCAACCTATCAAAAAATTGGTTATACTGTGATTGTTTCGAATGAGGAAGAGGCGATGGAAAAACTAATCGGTTTATTTCCTGATCGTTTAACGGTTTTTACCGGTCAATCTGGTACGGGGAAATCAACTTTATTGAATCGTTTAATGCCACAGTTAGAATTAGAAACAGCAGAAATTTCTGACGCTTTAGGCCGTGGCCGACATACCACTAGGCATGTTGAATTACTCTCAATTGCGGATGGGTTGGTTGCTGATACACCAGGATTTAGTGCGATTAATTTCTTTGATATCACTGAAAGAGAGTTAGCAAAACAATTCCCAGAATTTGTGCAAGCCTCACCACACTGTCGTTTTCGTGAATGCCTCCACTTAAATGAGCCTGATTGTGAGGTTAAACGGCAAGTAGAAACAGGCGATATCGCTAAAAGTAGATACGAGAACTATGTTCGTTTTTTGGAAGAAATTAAAAAGAGAAAACCAATTTATAAAAAGAAAAGGTAGGGTTTTAATAATGAAAATTTCACCATCGATTTTAAGCGCGAATTTTGCAAATTTACAACGTGATATTGAATTAGTTGAAAAAAACGGTGCAGATTATATTCATGTAGATGTAATGGATGGTCATTTTGTGCCTAATATTACGTTTGGTCCCAATGTGATTCAGGCTATCCGTCCTACGACTAAATTACCATTGGATACTCATTTAATGATTGAAAATCCGGAAGATTATATTGATGCTTTTGCTGAAGCAGGAGCTGATATTATTGGAGTTCATGTTGAAGCTACGGCACACATTCATCGTGCGATACAATTGATTAAAAATAAGAACGTTCGTGCAGAAGTGGTCATTAACCCTGGAACTCCTGTTGAAGCCATTTACCATGTATTACCTATGGTAGATCAAGTACTTGTAATGACTGTTAACCCAGGTTTTGGCGGACAATCTTTTATTGAAGAGTCGCTAAACAAGATTCAACAATTAGCTAAATTAAAAGATGAAAAGGGTTATCATTATGACATAGAAGTTGATGGAGGAATTGTTCCTGAAACAGCTCAACGTTGTAAAGAAGCAGGTGCTAATGTTTTTGTTGCAGGTAGTTATATTTTTGTTGCAGAGCAACCTAAAAAACAAATCCAACTTTTGAAAGAAGCGATTGAATAATGAATGTTTTACTGGCGGCAGGAGGACCGATTTCCCAGTGGCCAAATATAGCAAAGCAGTACGAACTATACGTCGGTATTGATCGAGGCAGCCTTTTTTTACAACAAAAACAGCTGCCGATAAACATTGCTATTGGAGACTTCGATTCACTGAACACGCAAGAGCGTGAAAGGATTTTTAAATTAGCTGACAAAGTGGTTACTTCTCCTGCTGAAAAGGATGATACAGATACTCAATTAGCGCTAGACCTTATTTTAAGAGAACATCCAAATGCTAAAGTTACAGTGGTTGGTGCAACGGGAGGAAGAATCGATCACTTTTTAGCAAATTTTTGGATGGTTTTGGAACCACGATTTCGTAAACATAGTCAAAATATTTATCTACAGGATAAACAAAATTCAATTTCCTTTCTGCTTCCGGGAGAACATACGATTACAAAAGAAGCTGATAAACAATATTTGGCTTTTTGTTGCTTGACTCCAGTATCTGAACTAACATTGGCAAAAAGCAAGTATACGTTAGATAAGCAAGAGGTTTTATACCCAATATCATATGCGAGTAACGAATTTATTGGCGAGCAAGCGGAAGTCTCATTTTCAAAGGGAATAATCGCGGTGATTCAAAGTAAAGACGCTTAACAGAACGAATATATTATCTTTTATAAAAAATAGTTTAAAAAAAGTTAAGAGTGGCTAGTTATCTTTTGTTTAAAGCTATTTAGTGGTACAATCTATCCATTGAGTTTGAAATAATTGGGGTGCACTTGTGAAAAAATTTAATCCAAATAAAAATATTATTATTACCTTAATTATCGTGATTATCATTGTCACTGTTTTGAGTATCACTATGGCTAGACGAGCTGTTGATCAAAAAGCTTCTTTTGCACAAGTAGTTGTCAATGATACTGTTGCAACGGTAGATAAAGTCTTATACACGCCAGTACGTTGGTTTGAAGACGGCGTTGGATCAATCCAAGATTTATTTGTAACCTACCAAGAAAATGAACGGTTAAAAGGAAGAATTGATAATTATGATGAAGTTGTTCAACAAAATGAAAGTCAGAAACGAGAGATCGCGAATTTAAAGGAAGAATTAGATCTAAATGAAACACTAACGAATTATGAGAAAAAAGCAGCGAATGTTATCTCACGTTCACCAGATTCTTGGCAAGATATAATGATCGTTGATCAAGGTTCAAATCAAGGTATCAGTGATAATATGGCTGTTATGGCTAAAAATGGCCTGATTGGTCGCGTACTTGAAGTTAATGCAAACTCTTCTAAAGTAGAGTTGTTAACCTCTGACAATCAAACAAGTAATCATTTTCCAGTTCGAATAACGACCGAAGATGGCGATGCTTTTGGATTGTTAAAAGGCTATGATCGTCGTCAACAAGCGTTGGTTGTTGAAGAATTGACTGGGGAAACAGGTATCAAAAAAGATGATACAGTTCAAACTTCGGGACTGGGAGGAAATTCTCCATCAGATTTGAATGTTGGTAAAGTCATTGAGGCAGAACCTGATGACTTTGGCTTAGATCGTAAAGTATATGTCCAACCGGCAGCAGATGTAAATGATGTGTCTGTTGTTACGATTATCGAGCGCACAGTAGGTGAAGACTAGTTATGAATAAAGTTAAAAAACAATATGTGGCAGCTCCGATTTTCTTTTTGGTAATGTTATTAGATAGCCATTTAACCCGTACATTGTCAGCATGGAGCGATGGGGCTAACGTTTGGAAAACACATCTATTATTACTGATCTTGATGTTTTGTGTACCAAAATTTTCAAAACGTTATATGATTACAACCGCTATTATCTTAGGTAGTATATTTGACTTGTACTATATAGGTGTATTAGGCATTTATGCTGTGAGTTTTCCATTAGCTGTTTGGGGGATGTACTTGTTATTTAATCTCCTTTATCAAAATATATTCACTATGTTTTTTGGTTGGATTATTTTGATAACGGGCTATGAATTGGCAGCTGCGGGTATTCAAATTATTTTTCAAATATCAGTGATTAACCCAATTTTCTTTGCAACTAATTTTTTAGGGCCAACTTTATTAGTTAATATTTTATTCTTTTTCATTATTTATTACATTGTCAAGGTGTTATTCCGCTGGGAATAACACCTATTTTTTACAATCAAAGAGACGTTAGATTAAATATATATTTCAAAAATGAAATATATTTGTAACAATTCTTTTATTGTAATGTCATACGGCTGTGTTACAATCATTTTATCGTTGAAAAAGTGTTTAAGATTTCTTAACTTCTTAAGCAATTATAAAATAAATTTAAAGTTGGAGGAATGAAAAGTGAAAAGACGTGTATTGACGGCGTTATTAACATGCTCATTAACACTTACTGCAGTTGCAGCTCCAAGCGTAGTCTTGGCAGATGACTTTGATCAGCAAATTGAAGAGAAAAGTAAAGAAATTGATGACTTGCATGGGCAACAAGCAAGTATTCAATCAGAAATTGATTCGTTGGAAGGCGAAGTTTCAGGTATTAACGAGAAGGCAGAAAGTTTACTTGCAAAACAACAAGAATTAGATGAACAATCTAAAAAATTAGAGCAAGAAATTAGCGATTTGCAAAATCGTATCGACAAACGTGAAGAAGCAATTCGCGAACAAGCTCGTGATGTGCAAGTAAATGGTTCAGATACCAACATCATTGATGCAGTTTTAAACTCTGATTCATTGACAGATGCTTTTGGCCGTGTTCAAGCAATGAACACGATCGTAAATGCAAACAATGATTTAGTAGAACAACAAAAAGAAGATAAAGAAGCTGTTGAAAGCAAAAAAGCTGAAAATGATGAAAAACAAAAAGAAATTCAAGCTAACCAAGCGAGTTTAGAAGAACAAAAAGGCCAATTGGAACAAAGCCAAGCTGACCTAGACTATAAAAAAGCTGATTTAGCTTTACAAGAAGCTTCTAAGAACGACGAAAAAGAAGAAATTCAAAAACGTAAAGATGAAGCAGAAGCAGAACAAGCACGTATTGCTGAAGAACAAAAACGCGTCGAAGAAGCACGTCAACAAGCAGAAGCAGAAGCTCAACAACAACAAGAAGCTGAAGCAGCTGCTGCCGCTCAAGAAGCAGAGCAAGAGGAAGCTTCAGAAGAGCAACCAGAAGCAACAGTTGAATCTGAAGAAGAATCAGTAGAACAAGAAGCACCGGCTACTACTGAAGAATCAGAAGAACAACCAGCAACTTCTGAAGAAGAAGTGGAAGAACCAGAAGCAACTGAAGAGTCTCAAGAAGAGCCAGAAGTAACTGAAGAAACACAAGAATCAGAAGAGGCTCCGGAAGTTGAAGAATCAGAAGAACAACCAGCAACTTCTGAAGAAGAAGTAGAAGAACCAGAAACAACAGAAGAATCAACCGAAGTAGAAGAAGTAGCACCAGAAACTACGACTACTGAAGAATCAGAAGAACCACAAGAAACAACAACAGAAGAACCAGTAGCTCCTGAAGAAACACAAGTACAAGAAGAACCAGAAGCAACTGAAGAGTCTCAAGAAGCGCCAGTAGAAGAACCAGAAACAACAGAAGAGTCAACTGAAGCGCCAGCACCAGCTCCTGTTGAATCAAGCGAAGAAGCGTCAGAAACGACTACGTCTTCTGAACAACCAGCAACTTCTTCAACTGTTGAAGAAAATGTTCAACCAGAAGCACCAGCAAGCTCTGATCAAGGTAATTCTAGCAATGGAAATCAAAACAACTCTGGTAACCAAGGTAGTAATCAACCAACAGACGTTTCAACAAAACCAGAAGAGCCTAAAGAAGAAACTTCTGCACCATCTCCAAGTGCTGATGGTTCAGCTATCGTAGCTGAAGCGCAAAAATATATGGGAACACCATATGCATGGGGCGGAAGAACACCAGATGGATTTGACTGTTCAGGATTTACTCAATATGTTTACAAACAAGTAACAGGTAGAGATATCGGTACTTACACTGTACCGCAAGAAAATGCCGGCACTCAAATTTCTGTTAGTGAAGCACAAGCAGGGGATTTATTGTTCTGGGGTTCTAAAGGAAGTACTTATCACGTAGCAATTTCTACAGGTGGTAGCTCATTTATCCACGCACCAAAACCAGGTGACACTGTTAAAAATGGTGATACTCAATACTTTACACCAAGCTTTGCAGTAAGAATGTAGGATCGAATTTTAAAAATTAAAGTTTAAAAGCTGACGAAGACTCGTCAGCTTTTTTGGCTCTTTGTCAACTGGTGTTGGTAAAGAAAACTCGATAAATAAAGGAAGCAGTTAGGCGCTATGGTCTAGCTGCTTTTTTTAGTTTGTATAGGTAAGGGTCCGGGTTGGAAATACTTTCCTCGGTATAAAAAGATCCGTTGCCGAAAGTTCTCAAAGCTATGGAAACCATAAGCGACTCGTTTTAGGACTTTAATATGATTATTTAAACCTTCTAAAGGACCATTAGAGTAAGGCACCGTTAAAGCCAGCCGGATCTCTTGTCGATACTTGCGAAAGGTCTTGACTACGGGCTGAAACGGGTCAGGAAGCTGAGACAAATCGGTTTTTAATAATTGATCCAAACGTTCGATATCTTGCTTATGAAATGCAGAAAGGAACGATTGATAGATTTTATAGCCTTGTCTAAGCGTGGAATGATAACTTAATAAGCGGTCGACAATCTCTTGCTCGGTTAAATGATCCCGAAAACTAGGCCGCCAATATCGTTTTTTGTAATCCAGTGCCCAAGCTTTTTTCTGTAGAAGTTTCCAATATTTTTTGAGGTGCTTATATTCTTTTTGCCGACGGTTAAAGGTGTTCATCACTTGTTTCCGTTGTTGTTGGAAAGCTCGCCCAATATGTTGGCTCATATGGAAACGATCAATGACTAACTGCGCATTAGGAAAAAGGGCTTTAACTAAGGAAGCATACGGACTGTAAAAATCCGAAACGACATAGTGCACCTTGGCTCTTTCCTCTCTAGGATAACGAGCGAAAAAGGCTTCTAAATGAGGCAGTTGTCGATTAGCGACAATCTCTAAGAGTTGCCGCGTTTTCCCATTCATCATAATAAAACTCATGGCACCAGAAACTCGTTTGACCGATTGAAATTCATCAAAACAAAGTACTTCCGGTAAGGAAGTATTGGGGGTTAGCTGTTTAGGTTGAAAACTATGCAGCACACGTAAAACTGTCGTCGGCGAAACATGCTTCAACCGGGCGACCATTGACATCGACAAGGGTTGAGCTAATTTTTCTGCAATGGCGAGTTTGACGCGTCGAGCGATCGAACAATGACGGTCCGCGACACTGGTTTCGGCGATAGAAGTTTTCCCGCAAGTTTTACAACGAAAACGTTGTTTCTTCATTTTAAGTAAGGTTTTGTATTCACTCACATCGTTAAGCTGAATCGTCACTTCCTTGAATCCCCATTTCATTAAACAAGCCGTATCTTCTTCGCCACAGTGAAAACAGGCTTGTGGACGATAAGAAAGCTGACCATAAAAGACAAAACAAATGACGCCGTTAATGGCTTCTTTTTGGAAACAATCTTCTTCAAAAGTCAGATTTAAGTCTAGGATATCTAGGATTTCTTTAGTATAATGAGAGATGGACATCTTGAAACACTCCTTTGGATATTTGTTTGGTACCTTTATTCTACGGGTTTTCAAGGTGTCTGTTTTCTATTTTGCTCAGAAAATATAAAAAAACTAGTATGGGCTACAAGAAAATCATTCTTGTCTACCAACACTAGAAATTATAGAGCCGCTTTTTTTTGCATTAAATTAGCTATAAAAAATGAACAATCAATAGTCCTAAACTTAAAAAGGGCACAAAAGGAAGCTGCAGCGTTTTTATTTGTTTAGAAGTAGTAAGAGAAATGACTAAATAAGTTATTAGAGCAGTTAAACTGGCAACAAATAAAAGTTGGGCGATTTCCATGGGAGAAAGCCAGGGAACCCAAAACAAGAGTAATAGTAAATCTCCCATTCCCATTGCTTCTCTAAAGAATAAAAGAACAATGCCACAAATAAACAAATAAAGTAAAATGCTTTCCCAATAAAAGGGCATTTTTAAATAGAATAATAGACCAACTAAAGTTAAATGGGTGGGGTAAAAAATTCTTGGTTCTACAATTAAATAATAAATATCTGTTAATGAAAGTAATAAAGCAGCTGTTAACCAGTATAAAGCTATCAGACAATCTCCCACTGTTGATTGATTAAAGCTGAACAAAAAGATAAAACCATATAAAATTTCAGTAGTAAAGTAAGTAAATGAGATTTTTTGATGACATGTTCTGCAACGAAAATTTAGTAAGAGAGAGGAGAGGATAGGAATCATCTCCCAAAACTTCAATGTTCGTTTGCAATTTGTACATTGTGACCTTGCAATAATAAATGGCTGACTAATGGGTACACGTTCTGCTATAACACATAAAAATGAACCAAAACAACTTCCTAATATAAAATAGAACATATAATTTCCTCCCTTGTTCTCTTCTAAATATAAGTACGCAAAAAAAAGCGAAATCCATTATTTTTATTAAAAATAATTAACAGCTGAATTTGGTGGGGTTAATATAATCACTGTTATCAAGAGCTTTTTTCTATTTGAGAAAAGTTCTCAAATAATGTATTTAATTTTACTTTTTCGCTCATTCGTATTATGTTTAATGTATTGAAATAGAGGAGGAATTATACATGAAGTTTGGTAAAACAAAAGAAACGTTGAATCAATTGGTAGCGGATTTGAGTCAGTTTGCAGCTGTTATCCATCAAACCCATTGGTATATGCGGGGGCCAGGATTTTTGACGTTGCATCCAATGATGGATGATTATATGGATGAAATCAACGATCAACTAGATGTCATTGCAGAACGTTTGGTTGCATTAGATGGTTCTCCTTATTCAACATTGCAGGAATTTGCAGACCATACTGGAATCAAAGATGAAATCGGCACTTGGGATCGTCCAATGCCAGAAAGATTGGAAATTCTAGTATCTGGCTATCGTTATTTAGCGGACCTTTACCAAAAAGGGATTGAAATTTCCGGAGAAGAAGGCGACGATAGCACGCAAGATATCTTTATCGCACACAAAACAGCTATTGAAAAGAATATTTGGATGATTCAAGCTCATCTTGATCGTGCGCCAAATAACGATCCAGCTGAATAAGAAAACTAATCACTTAAAAACTTATCAGAAACCTACGACAATTTTGGCTCTTTGTCAACTGGTGTTGGTAAAGAAAACTCGATAAATAAAGGAAGCAGTTAGGCGCTATGGTCTAGCTGCTTTTTTTAGTTTGTATAGGTAAGGGTCCGGGTTGGAAATACTTTCCTCGGTATAAAAAGATCCGTTGCCGAAAGTTCTCAAAGCTATGGAAACCATAAGCGACTCGTTTTAGGACTTTAATATGATTATTTAAACCTTCTAAAGGACCATTAGAGTAAGGCACCGTTAAAGCCAGCCGGATCTCTTGTCGATACTTGCGAAAGGTCTTGACTACGGGCTGAAACGGGTCAGGAAGCTGAGACAAATCGGTTTTTAATAATTGATCCAAACGTTCGATATCTTGCTTATGAAATGCAGAAAGGAACGATTGATAGATTTTATAGCCTTGTCTAAGCGTGGAATGATAACTTAATAAGCGGTCGACAATCTCTTGCTCGGTTAAATGATCCCGAAAACTAGGCCGCCAATATCGTTTTTTGTAATCCAGTGCCCAAGCTTTTTTCTGTAGAAGTTTCCAATATTTTTTGAGGTGCTTATATTCTTTTTGCCGACGGTTAAAGGTGTTCATCACTTGTTTCCGTTGTTGTTGGAAAGCTCGCCCAATATGTTGGCTCATATGGAAACGATCAATGACTAACTGCGCATTAGGAAAAAGGGCTTTAACTAAGGAAGCATACGGACTGTAAAAATCCGAAACGACATAGTGCACCTTGGCTCTTTCCTCTCTAGGATAACGAGCGAAAAAGGCTTCTAAATGAGGCAGTTGTCGATTAGCGACAATCTCTAAGAGTTGCCGCGTTTTCCCATTCATCATAATAAAACTCATGGCACCAGAAACTCGTTTGACCGATTGAAATTCATCAAAACAAAGTACTTCCGGTAAGGAAGTATTGGGGTTAGCTGTTTAGGTTGAAAACTATGCAGCACACGTAAAACTGTCGTCGGCGAAACATGCTTCAACCGGGCGACCATTGACATCGACAAGGGTTGAGCTAATTTTTCTGCAATGGCGAGTTTGACGCGTCGAGCGATCGAACAATGACGGTCCGCGACACTGGTTTCGGCGATAGAAGTTTTCCCGCAAGTTTTACAACGAAAACGTTGTTTCTTCATTTTAAGTAAGGTTTTGTATTCACTCACATCGTTAAGCTGAATCGTCACTTCCTTGAATCCCCATTTCATTAAACAAGCCGTATCTTCTTCGCCACAGTGAAAACAGGCTTGTGGACGATAAGAAAGCTGACCATAAAAGACAAAACAAATGACGCCGTTAATGGCTTCTTTTTGGAAACAATCTTCTTCAAAAGTCAGATTTAAGTCTAGGATATCTAGGATTTCTTTAGTATAATGAGAGATGGACATCTTGAAACACTCCTTTGGATATTTGTTTGGTACCTTTATTCTACGGGTTTTCAAGGTGTCTGTTTTCTATTTTGCTCAGAAAATATAAAAAAACTAGTATGGGCTACAAGAAAATCATTCTTGTCTACCAACACTAGAAATTATAGAGCCTGTTATTTCTGCTCTGTTCTATTATCAAACTATAAATTGGACCGGGCTCCTCTTCATTTTTTTATAACCATTATAAATAACGCTCATGTAGACCGTTAAAAAAAATGGCAATACCTAAATAGCTAAAATGAAAATTATTAGATTTTTCAGAACTGTCACAATAATTTCTTTTTAAACTATAGGGAGTCTGCTATAATGAATCAAACATCTTGACTATAATTTCTAACAAACAAGAGGAGTGGAAGAACATGACGATTTATAATTTTTCAGCTGGTCCAGCAGTTTTACCTGAACCAGTACTAAAAAAAGCGCAAGAAGAGCTTTTAGATTACCAGGGTAGCGGAATGTCTGTAATGGAATTGAGTCACCGTTCCTCCTTGTTTGAAGAGATTATTGCCAACGCCGAAAAATTATTGAGAAAATTGATGAATATTCCTGAAAATTATCACGTTTTATTTTTACAAGGTGGTGCTAGCTTGCAATTTTCTGCAGTACCTCTTAATTTAGCACAAAACAAAAAGGCCCTTTATATTAATACGGGTTCATGGGCGGAAAAAGCCATTGCGGCTGCTAAAGATATCCATACTGTTGATACGCAAGTGATTGCATCTAGTGAAGATAAAAACTTTGCCTATATTCCGCAAATAACCAAAGATTTGCTTGATAAAGATGCTGCTTATCTTCATATCACAACCAATGAAACGATCGGTGGAATTAGCTATCAAAAAATACCTGATACGGGAGACATCCCGCTGGTCGCCGATATGTCGTCAAACATCTTAACCAACGAATATAAAGTATCCGACTTTGGCGTTATTTATGCAGGCGCTCAAAAAAATATGGGTCCAGCGGGTCTGACAGTCGTCATCATACGCGATGATTTATTAAATGAACAACCGCTGTTTGCACCGATGTTGGATTATCGTCTGCAAGCAGATAAACACTCAATGTACAATACACCGCCCACTTTCAGCATTTATATGGCCAAACTGGTTTTTGAATGGCTGCAGGATTTAGGCGGCATACCGCAAATTTTAAAATACAATCAGCAAAAAGCGGGGCTATTGTATGATGCAATCGATCGTTCTGCTTTGTTCCAAAGTCCAGTAAACAAAAATGATCGTTCGCTAACCAATATTCCCTTTTTAACGAATAGTGACACATTAAATCAAAAATTCATCCAGTTAGCGCAAGAACAAGGCTTTGAAAATTTAAAAGGCCATCGCTCTGTGGGTGGCATGAGAGCCAGTCTCTACAACGCTTTCCCGCTTGAAGGCGTACAAGCATTGGTTGATTTTATGGAAAAATTTGAAAAAGCACATGGAGGAGAATAAAATGCATCAAATTAAGACATTTAACGCCATTGCCCCTGAAGGTATGGCACGTTTAGAAAAAGAAAAGTATGCGATTAACGAAAGCGAACAACCGGAAGGAATTATCTTACGTAGTAAAAAGCTGCAAGAATCTGAACTGCCTGATTCTGTTCTAGGTGTAGCACGTGCGGGAACAGGGGTTAATAATATTCCTGTTGATTTATGTACGGAAAAAGGAATTGTGGTTTTTAATACACCCGGAGCGAACGCTAACGCCGTAAAAGAATTAGTTTTGATGAGTTTGCTACTCAGTGTTCGACCGGTGATTAGAGGGATTAACTGGCTGCAACAAGTCACGGGTTCTGACGTAGAAGAACAAGCAGAAGCGCATAAAAAACAATTTGCGGGCCGTGAATTAGAAGGAAAAAAATTAGGGGTCATTGGGCTAGGTTCGATTGGCGCGATGGTGGCTAATGACGCTTATCGATTAGGCATGGAAGTCATGGGATACGACCCTTATGTTTCAGTGGATACAGCATGGAGTATTTCGCGACGTGTTCATCGTGCGAAAGAAATCAGTGAAATTTTTACTAGCTGTGACTTTATTACGGTACACGTTCCACTGCAAGAAAAAACATTTCATTTAATTGGTCAAAAAGAAATTGCTATGATGAAAAATTCCGCTCAGTTGTTTAACTTTGCTCGTTCTGAGATTGTCGATAATTCTGCGGTAATTGAAGCGATCGAAGCGGACGAATTAGCTGGTTTTACCACTGATTTTGCTGACGAGAAGTTATTACATCATG
Source organism: Tetragenococcus koreensis (assembly GCF_003795145.1). GTDB lineage: Bacteria > Bacillota > Bacilli > Lactobacillales > Enterococcaceae > Tetragenococcus > Tetragenococcus koreensis. The sequence continues at coordinate 2,251,970 of NZ_CP027786.1, forward strand.
ATCATATTACTGTATTGCCCCATTTAGGTGCATCCACTGCAGAAGCAGAGACGAACAGTGCAAAAATTGCTGTACGCACCTTAAAGAAATTTATTGAAACCGGCGTAATCAAACGTTCAGTGAATTTCCCACCCGTTGAAATGGCTTTTCACTCGCCATATCGTATTACAATCATTAATCGCAATGTCCCAAATATGCTAGGGCAAATTTCGGCAGTGATTGCGGATTCTGAGATTAATATTGATAATATGATTAATCGCGGGCGCGACGATTACGCCTATACTTTAGTTGATATTGATGAAAATGATGAAAGAAAAATTGCGGATGTAGTGGAAAAATTAAGAGCAACAGATGACATCATTCGCGTCCGTGTGATTAAAAAAGAGGAGGTGCCATATTAAACATGGTTGTTGTACGTCCATTTAAAGCGATCCGTCCAGAAGCAACGCTTGCCGATAAAGTTGCTGAACTGCCTTATGATGTGGTGGATTCGGCAGAGGCACGCGCTTTGGCACAAGATAATCCTTATAGCTACTTTCATATCGATAAAGCAGAGATTGACTTACCGCAGAGTATTTCGCCTTATGACGAAGCGGTCTACCAAAAGGCAGCGGCTAATCTGGCTGACTTTTTGCAAAAAGGTTGGTTGGAAAAAGACGGACAAGAAAATTATTATTTGTATCAATTAACCATGGATGGCAGAAGCCAAACGGGCTTGGTTGCTTGTACTTCAATTGATGATTATGCTGAAGGAAAGATCAAAAAGCATGAGCATACACGCCACGAAAAAGAAATTGATCGGATGAATCACATTCGTAGTTGCGATGCAAATACGAGTCCGATTTTTCTTAGCTATCGGGAAAATCAAACGACTCAACAATTGATTCGAAACTGGCAGGACACTCACGAGGCTATTTATGACTTTACTAGTTACCATAACGTTCATCATAAAGTCTGGGTGCTTGATGACACAGCAGTAATTAAGCAACTAGAAGAAGCTTTTTCTTCATTGGATGCCTTATATATCGCAGATGGCCACCATCGGACAGAGTCGGCTGTGAAAGTTGGCTTAGAAAAGCGTCAAGAACAAACCAACAGCGCAGAAAGTGATTCCTTTTTGTCGATCCTATTTCCTGAAGATGAATTATTAATCAAAGAATATAATCGCGTTTTAGACGTGGAAATACCTAGTGATTTTTTTGAACAATTGCAGGAAAATTTTGAGGTAGAAGAAACGACGGAAAAAAGTCCGAGCGCTCCTGCAGAAATGATGATGTATCTGGCAGGAAGCTGGTACAACTTAAAAGTAAAAGAAAATAACATTCCCACAGATCCGGTGGGTAAACTAGATGTGTCATTGCTACAAAATTTATTGATCGCACCGATCTTTGATATCCAGGATGTGAGAAGCGATAAACGCATTGATTTTGTTGGTGGCATTCATGGACCGCAAAAATTAGAAGAACTGGTTGATAGCCAAAATGGAACGGTTGCTTTTTCCATGTATCCTACGAAAATGCGCGATCTCTTACAAGTGGCAGATGCTAAAGAAATTATGCCGCCGAAATCTACCTGGTTTGAACCGAAACTTTTAAGCGGATTGTTTTTACACGATTTGGAGACGAAATAAGCAATGAAGCGCTGTTGACTAAAGAAAACGGACTTTTGATTAGCTGAACGGGCGCTAATGTTAGAGATCGTTACTTATAGATACTAGCAGGTTTAATGGAAAAATTTTTCACTAAACAGGGGGAGTCTTCCAACGAATATAGTCCCCATCTTTCGCATTTCAGGGAGTAAATTAGAGAAACACTCCCTGTTTGCTCTTCTTTAATCTAATTCTAAATTGACTAAAATCGAGCTTGTGTAAGCTGAAAAAATCCGTTATACTCTTAGATAATTCATTAGACAAAGGAGGGAACATATTAAATGGTAAGTATGATTAAAATAACGCCGAGTAAAAACTACCAACGGTATCATATTAGTTTTAGTCATGCGATTGGTTTTACAATGGCTGTTAGCGGGAGAAGTGTATCCAAAAACAGTATATTTTGATAAAATCAATGACCATTTCGTAAGTTTCCATTTTTCATTAGAAGAAAATAAATAACGAGGTCATGGATGATTCCATGACTTTTTTATTGTCAAAATACGAATGGTCTTAAAAGGAGAAGACCATGCTTATACAAATCAATAAAATCAATAAAAATTTTAGTGGAACACCACTTTTTGAAGAATTATCATTAGCCATAAATGAACAAGAAAAAATAGGACTTGTCGGTGCAAACGGGACAGGAAAAACGACACTCTTTCAAATTATTACTGGAACAGAAGGTGTTGCTGAAGGCGTCGTTAGCCGAAAAAAAGGGTTGAAAATCGGCTATGTGTCACAAATTTTTGTAGAAAGTAATTTAACTGTTTTTGATTATTTAGATCAGAGTTTCCCTAAATTACAAAGACTACAGGAACAATTGCGTGTTTATGAAAATAAAATGACTGATCCTACAACAGACTTAGAACATGTAATGAGGGTTTACGGGAAATTGCAGCAAGAATTTGAAGATGCTGGCGGTTACGAATTAGAAGATCGGATGCTCAGCACATTGAAAGGTCTAGGCCTGGAAGACAAGACTCACGCTAAAATAACTACAATTAGCGGTGGCGAAAGAGTCCGGGTGGAATTAGCTAAGGTGCTTTTACAAGAGGCGGATCTTTTGTTGTTAGATGAACCGACAAATCACCTAGATTTAGCCGGGATTAATTGGCTAGAAAATTATTTAAAAACAACCCAAGCAGCCTGTTTGGTAATTTCTCATGACCGAATGTTTTTAGACCATATTACCGAAAAAATTGTCGAAATCGAAGATGGCTCACTTATTGAGTATCCGGGAAATTACAGTCGCTACGTGCAACTAAAAGAAGCCCGGATTGCCGAAATCACTAAAGATTACGAGCTTCAACAAAAAGAAATTCAACGTATTCAACGAATGATTCGCCGCTATCGACAGTGGGGAAATGAAGGCGATAATGAAGCGTTTTTTAAAAAGGCAAAAGAACTAGAACGTCGGTTAGCTAAATTGACCATAGTCAAACCTCCGCAGACACCTAAAAAACGTTTAGAAGGAATTGAACAAGCGAACCGTTCTGGCAAAGAAGTGGTTATCGCCCAAGGTGTTGGAAAAATAATGGGTGAACGTCTGCTATTTACTGATAGTACATTTACCATTTATCGTCGAGAAAGAGTGGCTATTTTAGGAGAAAATGGTTCCGGAAAATCGACATTACTGCAACTGATTTTAGACAAAATGCTACCTGATGAGGGAAAGCTAACGCTGGGCTCCAGTATCAAGGTTGGGTATCTACCACAAACAATTGCTTTTGATCAACCGAATCAACGTATTTTGGATTTTGTAAAAGAAATTTTACCGCAAGAACAAAAAGCACGGCAAACGCTCGCTCACTTTGGCTTTTATAGCGAAGATGTTCATCGACGCATTAAAGATCTTTCTGGTGGGGAACGTGTACGAATCTATTTGCTTAAACTTTTTAACAAGCAAATTAATTTTTTAATTTTAGATGAACCGACCAATCATTTGGATATTTATGCCCGAGAAGAAGTCGAAGAGTTGTTAAGTGAGTATACTGGCACACTTTTAGCTGTTACTCATGATCGTTACTTTTTAAAAAAGAATTTTAATGATGTACTGATTATCGCAGATCAGAAAATAAAGAAGAAGCCAGTTGACTTCTGGAGTGATGTATAAAACTAGGAAACTTTACTAGCTATAATTATAGCTGGCTGTTGTAATAGCGAAATGACCCCCCATAATCATAGCTATTGGGGGTCGTTTTTTCTGATGTACCACCAATAAATTACCAATTGGTGGGAACTTTCCTTATGTGCCACCAATCGTTTATTAATTGGTGGCATATCTGCTAACGTACCACCAATAACGAATAAAATTGGAGGCACATCTTTTGATGTCCCTCCAATATTGTTAATATTAAAAATTAGCGTGTCTTTTTCTTTGAACAAACGCAAGGGTTTGAAATTACTCGGCGCGCAGGGCAATTGCAGCGTCTTTTTTAGCAGCCATTCGTGCTGGAATGTGTCCGCCAATCATAGTCAAAACAGTGCTGACTATAACCAAAGTAAGAGCGTGCATTGGATCCAATTGGGCCACATTTTCTAAATCGGTCAAATTTAGCAATACCGCATTAATCGGGAAAGTTGCTAGATAAGCAATGAAGACGCCTAATGTACCAGAAGCGACTCCTAAGATGGCAGTCTCAGCGTCAAATACCCGTGTAATATCTTTTTTCCGTGCGCCTAAGGCTTTTAATACCCCGATTTCTTTGGTTCGTTCTAAGACCGAAGTATAGGTAATGATACCGATCATAATCATACTTGTAACTAGTGAAATACCAGCAAAAGCAACCAAGACATAGGTTATAGCATCCATAATACCGCCTGTCAGTTCAGTCATGGTACCGGCTAAATCGCTATAAATGATTTTATCTTCGTTATCTTTTCCTTCATTATAATCATCCAAATAATCCAATATTTGTTCTTTATCATCAAAGTTATTTGGATAAATCATCACGCTATAAGGAATTTCACTAGCGCCTAAAGCATCCAATAAGTTATCTTTGGCTGTATCGTCGATATCTTCGCTGGTCATCACATTTGTGTCGCTATCTTCTTGCGCTTGAACGATATCAGAATCTTGGTTATGATCGATGACTTTTTGTGCAAGAGCGTCACTATAAGCAATACCCGGAGCTAAAAGGTCCATGGTTGATGATTCTTTATTACGAATGACTCCTGAAATGGTTATTTCTTCATTATCATCATTGTCATAAACTTCATCCAAATCTTGATTTGGAATAAAGTTTCCAGTTGGCAATTCTTCATAGAAAGCATCGTTGTAGGCTAATGTAACAGTTGTGCCCACAATATCATCAAAAGAAACGTTGTCGCCATCCTCTAGGTCAAAGCCTAAATTATTTAATGCATTAATATTGGTTTCGTTATTTTCATCAACGACTAACACCACATCATTGGTATCTTCAGGAAAAGAACCATCTAAAAGTTGATAGTTATCTTCTAAAAAGTTTCCTTGCGAATCATCCAGTTGTTTTGGAAAAGAAGAAACGCCCACTCCGGTTTGAGCTGCCATCATCGACATCATTGATTCTGCTTGTGATTCATCTTCTGAACCATTTGAAAATTGAACTAGTTCAGGATCGCCATCGATTTCACGCAGTAAATTCATGTTAGCAAGTCGAGTGTATCCGATGTTATTACTTAATGCTGGATTGATGTCATCGACATAGTCGATAAAATCTTGATCGATGTCATTGGTTCGCTGAGAGCGATCTTCATCACTGGTTTTAGCGGTAACTTCATCGTTATCAGGAAAAGTTCCCTCGTTGGAGCGTTGATCTTCAAAATTTTCCGGATCTTGATCAGTTGTTTCGCGTGAGATCGTGATCGGAAATTGGGCCAGGGTTTCTGATTGAGTTTGATCAATTTGCTTTTGAAAACCCGAAGATAAAGATAACACAATCGCAATACTAATAATTCCGATACTTGAGGCAAAAGCAGTCAAGAAGGTGCGGCCTTTTTTAGTTCGAATATTATTAAAAGATAAGCGTAGTGCAGTTAGAAAAGTCATTTTTGTATGTTTCAAATCAAATGGCTCTTTTTTCTTACCTTCAACATGAGGGTTAGAGTCATCCGTCACGCGACCATCCGCAAAATTAATCGTCCGATCCGCATATTCATGAGCTAAGTCAGCATTATGGGTAACCATAACCACTAGTTTGTCTTGCGCCACTTCTTGAATAAGATTCATAATTTGAGTACTAGTTTCTGAATCTAAAGCTCCGGTGGGTTCATCACAAAGCAAAATATCAGGATCGTTAGCTAGTGCTCGAGCAATGGCCACACGCTGCATTTGTCCGCCTGATAATTGACTAGGTTTTTTATGGATGTGTTCTTTTAAACCTACACGTTCTAGAGCTTCTTCTGCTTTTTTTCGACGTTCTTTTTTTGAGACACCACTTAATGTCATGCCTAATTCGACATTATCGATAATGCCTTGGTGTCCGATTAGATTATAGCTTTGAAAAATAAAGCCGATGGAATTGTTACGATAAGCATCCCAATCCTTGTCTTTAAAATCTTTGGTGGATTTGCCATTAATGACCATATCGCCAGAATCATACTGGTCAAGTCCGCCGATAACGTTTAAAAGTGTCGTTTTCCCGGAACCACTTTCTCCAAGAATGGCAACAAATTCTTGTTGGCGAAAAGCAACCGAAACCCCATCTAAAGCTTTGGTTACGGTGTTTCCTACTTTATAATGTTTTTTTATGTCTCTTAACTCGAGCATGTTCATTCTCCTTGCATTGGAAATAATGAAAAATTGTTTTCATTTATTTTCAAAGCGTAGCATAACTTTTTGGAAAATTCAACGCTGGCATGTGAGGATCCGTCATTCTTAAGGCTTTTTCAACAAACAAATAAGATAGCATCTGGGATTGTAAATGTAATTTTTTTCAAGTGAAAAACTAGTGTATAATTAATTGTGTAAGCGCAATCTTTATATAAAATACAAAACATACTTTGAAGGAGTAAACACTATGAATACTGCTGCAATCTATCACCGTCCCGAAAGTGAATTTGCTTATTTATACGATCAAGAAGTACTGCATCTAAGGCTGCGTACTGCTAAAAGCGATATTTCGCAGGTACAGCTTATCTGGGGAGACCCTTATCTAGTAGAAAAAAAGAAAAGAGAAAAGCCGATTGCAATGACGAAAGGCCTATCGTCTGACTTACACGATTACTGGTTTGCTTCAGTCAAGGCACCCTTTAAACGCTTGTCTTATGCCTTTGCCTTAACCGGAAAAGACCAATTGCGCGCTTTTTATGGAGATCAAGGTCTATTTCCATTAACAAAAGATGTAATGGAGACGTCCAATTTTTATTTCCGTTTTCCTTATTTTCATGAAGCGGACCGGTTTAAAGCTCCTACATGGGTAAAAGAAACGGTCTGGTACCAAATCTTCCCCGAACGCTTTGCTAACGGTGATCAGGCGAATGATCCTGAAGGCACTTTGACTTGGGGGTCAAAGACGCCGGATCGACAAGATTATTTTGGTGGCGATCTGCAAGGTGTGATTGATCATTTGGATTATTTAGTGGATTTAGGAATTAACGGCATTTATTTTTGTCCTATCTTTAAAGCTTACTCAAATCATAAGTATGATACGATTGATTATCGTAAAATTGATCCAGATTTTGGCGATGAAAAAGTCTTTAAAAAATTGGTGGATGAATGTCATAAGCGTGGGATAAAAGTTATGCTGGATGCCGTCTTCAATCATATGGGCGATCAGTCGCCGCAATGGCAAGATGTTTTAGCAAAAGGTGAAAACTCAAAATACGCTGATTGGTTTCATATCAATGAATTTCCTGCGACATATAAAGCCAGTGATGATTTTGAAGAGGCGTATGATATTACCTATGATACCTTTGCCTTCACTCCACATATGCCAAAACTCAATACCACTAACCCAGAAGTACAAGAATATTTACTTGCGACAGCTAAATATTGGATTGAAACCTTTGATATTGACGCTTGGCGTCTAGATGTTGCTAACGAAGTAGATCATGCCTTTTGGAAAAAATTCCGTCAAGTATGTGATGAAACGAAAAAAGACTTCTATATTTTAGGTGAAATCTGGCATTCTGCCCAAAAATGGTTAGAAGGCGATGAATTTCATGGGGTCATGAATTATGCTTATACCGATGCTATTATGGGGTATTTTGTAAAAGAACAACTTTCTTTGGAGGCGATGATTTCTGCGATGAATCAACAGTTAATGTTGTATCGCGATCAGACCAATCAGGTTCAGTTTAATGTGTTAGATTCGCATGACACCCCGCGTTTATTAACTGAGGCAAAAGAAGATAAGGATTTAATGAAACAAGTGATGGCATTTACTTATCTGCAGCCGGGTGTTCCTTGCTTGTATTATGGGGATGAGATAGGTTTGTCTGGCGGAGCGGATCCCGAATGTCGCAAATGTATGATCTGGGATGAAAAAAGACAAGACCAAGAATTGTTGCAGTTTGTTAAACAGCTGATCGCTTTGCGTAAAAATTGGCAAAAAATAGTCAGTCAAGGAACGATTCATTGGTGTGAAATAAATGAACAAAACGGATTACTTATCTTGGAACGAAAATTATCTGGGAAAACACTACGGGCAATTTTCAATACAGGTGAACAAAAAATAACGCTAGAAGAACGAGGTGAAGTTATCTTCACAAATTTAACTGAACAAACAGAACAAAAAACGGTAATACAAGAAAAAGGATTCCTAATTGAAACGCTTTAATAAAAAAGAAAAGCAAAAAAGACAAGGTCATATGTACTCATCCTTGCCTTTTTTGCTTGAATAAAGGATATAAATCCAATACACATTGCGAAGAATCTTCCCCAAAATTCTTCTACTTTGATTATAGCTGAAACTAGGGGGATTTCACAAATAAAATACACTGGATAAATGAATTTTCCTTTTCATCCGGAAAACGGACCCATTTAGCAGGTTTTCGTACAGTTGATTAACAAAATTTTTTAAAGCTAGAAGGTAGTATTTTGCATGCCATATGTTAAAATGATACAAATAATAAAAGAGAAAAGGAAGCGGTTGTAGATGAGTGATGGATATAGCGTAGCAGTTGTCGGAGCGACAGGAGCTGTCGGCACAAAATTAATTGAAATGTTGGAACAAACGAATTTGCCAATTAAAAAAATAAAATTGCTTGCTTCAAAACGATCAGCTGGCCGCAAACTTTTGTTTAAAGGCGCAGGGATTTTTGTTGAAGAACTTGTCTCAGAAGCGTTTGATGACGTGGATATCGCGCTTTTTAGCGCAGGCGGCAGTATTTCAGAAAAATATGCTCCTGAAGCAGTCAAACGTGGTGCGGTGGTTATAGATAATACCAGCCAATTTCGCATGGATAAAGATACGCCTTTAGTAGTGCCTGAAGTAAATAAAGAAGCTTTGAAAAATCATCAAGGGATCATTGCGAATCCGAATTGCTCGACTATTCAAATGATGGTGGCACTTGAACCCATCAAACAATTAGCAGGGATTGATCGTGTGATTGTATCTACCTATCAAGCAGTCTCAGGAGCTGGGGCACGGGCAATTGAAGAAGTAAAACAACAAGCTCGGGAAATTTTGGATGGTGAACTTCCTGAGAATCTAACAACAGAAATTTTACCTGTTGCTAGTGATAAAAAACATTATCCATTGGCTTTTAACGCTTTAGCACAAATTGATGTTTTTTCAGATGAAGACTATACAAAAGAAGAATGGAAAATGGTCAATGAAACGAAAAAGATCATGGAAGATAACCAAATTAAAATTACAGCGACTTGTGTTCGTGTACCTGTGATCAGTGGCCATTCGGAATCAATCTATGTAGAAACCAAAGAAAAAAGCACTGTCGCTGACATTCGTGCAGTTTTAGAGAAAGCGCCTGGTGTGGTGGTAGAAGATGATCCCAGTCAACAAATTTATCCGCAAGCCATTAACAGTGTAGGTGAAAAAGACACCTTTGTAGGACGGATTCGTCGTGATTTGGACGTTGATAATGGATACCATTTATGGGTGGTTTCTGATAATCTATTAAAAGGCGCAGCTTGGAATTCCGTACAAATTGCTGAAAGCCTACATGAGATGGACTTAGTTCGTGTTTGAAAACGGAAAAATTCTTTACATTGATATGAAGGTATGGTAGTATATCTCAGTGAGTAAATTGCTCAACTATTACGATATTCCGCTGAGAAAAAGATCTCAAGAGTATTTGGGAATAAGGAGAATGTAAAATGGATCCATTGATTCAAGAATTAACAAAAGAACAATTGCGTACAGATATTCCTGATTTTCGTCCCGGCGATACAGTTCGTGTCCACGCTAAAGTTGTCGAAGGTTCACGCGAACGTATCCAAATTTTTGAAGGTGTTGTTATCAAACGCCGCGGTGCTGGAATTAGCGAAACATATACCGTACGTAAAGTTTCAAACGGTGTAGGGGTTGAACGTACTTACCCATTGCATACACCGCGTGTTGACAAAATTGAAGTTATCCGTCATGGTCGTGTACGTCGTGCTAAATTGTACTACTTACGTAACCTTCACGGTAAAGCAGCGCGTATCCCAGAAGCAAGAAGAAAATAAAATTTTCGCTTGTTTATCTAAGTTTATGACGCGAAGGAAACCCTTGTCTATCAAGGGTTTTTTTGTTTGCCATTTTTTAAAATGAAGCAAAAGGTCATTGTTTTTGCCTTGGATTTTCCCATTTTGACTACTTTTTGGTTCTTAAAAACACCAAAATGATGACCGAATTTAGCAAAAATCGAGTCCGGATTGATAAAATGGAAAAAAATACCATTTCAATTACTTCAATGATAAAAAGGAGTTAGAACGTGTTCCTTAACGAAATAAATTAGGAGTATGGTTGTGGCTGTATGAGGCAAAATAAGAAAATTATTTGGAAAGATAAAAGTGATTTAGAGTTAATTTTGACACTCAACAATTTTATTGAAAAAATGAGATTGCGAGTGTGTCTCTTTATCAAAAATGTTTAAATGATATGTCAAAAGAAAGAAGAAAATAAATTTCTGGCTTATATGACTAAGCTTAAGACACGAAAGCCCTTGTTCAGCAAGGTTTTTTTAAACAAACAAAAAATCGTCGTTTTCTTCTTGTTTCTTGCTTATTTCAAATCGTGTTGAGATTGTAAGTAATTTATACCTTGAGTACTGTCTACATTAGTACAGAAAATTATAAAAATTACGATCGCAAATTACTATGTTTGATAAAAGGGTTAGCACAATACCAATGTTTTAGCCAAGCATGAAAAGAAAATCGCAATTTTGTTTGACATGGAGTTCTGTTTAGCACCTATTATAACTGTAGAGATGAGGAAACAAAGTCATTATTCTTCGGTCATTGTCCGATATATATCTATCTTGGCTTTTAGAAAATTAAGGCTTTTTTGGGTCTGTTCTAATTCTACAAGCAATTCGTCGTATCTTTTCTGCAGCAGAGACAATCGTAAAGATGCAGTTTCATCCCCTTGATATCTGAGAGTGGCATATTCTCTCATGTCGGATATTTTCATACCAGTCATTTTGAGACGTTTGAGAAATTCAATCCAAGTAATATCTTTTTCATCGTAAACACGTCGGTTACTTGAATTACGAGTTGGGACGATTAAACCTTCTTTTTCATAAAAGCGTAGTGTATCAATTGAAAGATTTATTTTTTTGGATATCTCTCCGATTGAGTAATTCATGTGAAACACCTCATTTCTATTTTAATTATACAACAGCCATCTATGACGTAAAGAAAAGTTTAGATACTTTCTGTTGTGAACGTTAACTTTTTATGGAAAGGGGTAATTCTGAAGATTTTATTTCACAAGCAATTGCAGTTAAAAGAAAAATGAAAATTTCTGCTGAAAAATGACTATCTCATTAAAGGAGCTATAGCATTAGAACATCCATTAGGAGCATCGGGCTGTAGAATTATTGTAATGCTAATACACGAAATGGTTAGAAATAAACAGACAATTGGGTTTGCAAATTTTTGTATTGGCGGAGGTATGGGATATGATAAACATTCGTTGGTTATGAGGAGGTTAAAATGAGTAAATATGTATTAATTACAGGAGCTAGCTCAGGAATAGGGCGAGAAACTGCTAGAAAGTTGGCAAAAAGAGGAAAAAATTTAATTTTAGTTGCAAGAAGAGAAGAAAGGTTACAAGAAATTAAAGACGAATTATTAACTGAGGATCCATCGCTTGATGTAATCGTTAAGGGATTTGATTTGACAGATACTGAAGGAATTAAAAGTTTTTGGGACAGCCTAGATGAATATAATATAGAGACCTTGGTAAATAATGCTGGTGCAGGAATGTATTCTCTTATTAAAGATCAAGAGTACGAAAGGGTTCAATCCCTACTTAAGTTAAATGTAGAAGCGTTGGTTTTATTAACAACATTATTTGTACAGAAGTACAGTGAAATTGAAGGAACTCAAGTAATTAATATTTCGTCCGCAGGCGGATATACCATTGTTCCAACTGCAATTACCTATTGTGCCAGTAAATTTTTTGTTAGCTCTTTTACAGAAGGATTGGCCTTAGAACTAAAAGAAACAGGAGCAAAACTCCAAGCCAAAGTGTTAGCTCCAGCTGCAACCAAAACTGAATTTGGTAAAGTAGCGAACAACGTTGACGAATATGATTATGATAAAGCTTTTCCTAACCATCATAGCGCTGAACAAGTGGCGTCGTTTTTAATGGAGCTGTATGATCATGATGCGATTATTGGCTATATTAGTCGAGACACTTTTGAGTTTAAAATGAGAGATAGTTTTTTTGATTCTTCGTTTGGCGAAGGAAACAATCAAAAATTAAAGTAACAAGAACTAGGTGGATACGCCGCTCTCAAAGAACCACTTTGACGGAATGGATAGAGCCAGTTAAAACGCCATTTTGAGAACCACCTGAATCGCTAAATCTAGAGCCAGTCAAGCTAATGATCCTTCTACGGATCACTAGCTTTTTTGCTTCCTTGGGCAAACTCCGGTATAAATAAAGTGTGCAAGGGGGTACTTTGTACAAAATTAATTGGAGGTGGCAATAATGCCCAACTATTTAGAGATTCTCAGGCTTCACGAATTGTCGGTGAGTATGCGACAAATTAGTCAATCAGTCGGTTCTGGACGCAATACGGTCAGTAAGGTCCTACAAATGGCACGAGAAAAGCAATTAACCTATCACGAATTGTCGCAATGGGAGGAACAACGCGTGGAGGAATTCTTTCGTTCTAAAGCCACGAAATCTAGCCAGAGACAGTCGCATTTTGTCCTACCGGACTATGAACAGTTAGCCAAAGAACTCGCCAAACCAGGCGTCACCATGCAGCTTTTATGGGAAGAATATGTGGATCAATGCCGACGATCGAATCTTGTTTATTATCAGCTAACCCAGTTCAAAAAGTATTTTCATGAGTATTTAGCCAAGCAGCCTTTTGCCCACGTCATTCATCACAAAGCAGGAGAAAAAGTCCAAGTAGATTGGGCAGGAACGAAAGCTCATTGGATCGATCCGGATACGGGCGAACAAATCAAGGGCGATCTTTTTGTCGCTGTTTTGCCCTTCAGTGGGTATTCCTTTGCTTTAGTTTGTCCCAATATGAAGCAGGCAAGCTGGATTCATGCGCATATTCAATGTTTTGCCTTTTTTGGAGGGGTTCCTACGTTAATTATTCCGGATAACCTAAAAGTGGGAGTAACCAAACACACGCGCTCAGAAGTGATTCTTAATCAAAGCTATGAAGAATTTGCGAACGCTTATCATACGGTCATCATCCCTGCACGCATACGCAGACCACGTGATAAAGGGGCTGTTGAAAATACGGTGAAGCAATTGACGACGCATTTAATCGCTCGTATGCGTAACTATCAATTCTTTAGTATGGAGGAATATAATGAACAGTTAGCGATTGAGTTACGAAAATTTAATCAGAAACCCTTTCAAAAGAAAACGGGTTCTCGCCAATTCATTTTTGAAACCATAGAACAAGCCGCTTTACAGCCATTACCCATCTATCCTTATGAGTATGGTGAATATAAAACCGCAAAGGTTTACGCCAACAGCCATATTAGTTATCAAAAACATTACTATTCTGTTCCTCATGCTTACATTGGAAAATCAGTCACTTTAAAGATCTACACGAAGGTTTTAAAAGTTTATGACGGAACGACATTTTTATGCCAACATGATATGCAATACAAACATCCTGGACAATATACAACAGAGGCGGAACATTTACCTGAAAATAGTGCGCATTACGGTGACTGGAATAGTTCTCGTTACCAAAAATGGGCACGACGTATAGGCCCTAACGTGGCGATTGTGGTGGAAAGAATGTTTTTGGAAGCCAAAATTGAACAACAGTATTATCAACGTGTTCATGCATTATTAAAATTGGCAGACCCCTATTCCGACCAAAGATTAGATCAAGTCTGCCAACAAGCTTTAGAAAAGAATGGCACTCCTAGCTACTCTCTCCTCAAATCACTACTTGAAAAGCAAGCTAAGAACGCTTCTTTTTTCCAGAATAGCACGTCATCCACCCAGGAACAAGCTTATTTGAGAGGAGCCGATTATTATGACAACGACTTTTCCAAATAAAAGGCTCGAAGAGCTAACACAAAAATTAAGGCAGATGCGTTTGCCTATCATGGCCGCTCAATTACGCGCGATTTATACAGAAGAATCGGTCGATTCCATGACACCCCTGGATCTATTGGAACAACTCGTTACCGAAGAATTTTATACTCGTAAACAAAATGCGATCGATAGGAATCGCAAAAAAGCGAAACTATCAAACACTACAGCTCATTTAAGAGACATCCATCACTCTCCCGAACGAAAAATCAATGCGCAAGTACTGGAGCAATTAGCCACCAATCAATACATTTATTCCCAACGGAATGTGATCATCCAAGGAGCTACCGGCACAGGAAAAAGTTATATGGCTAACGCGCTTGCCAACCATGCCCTTGAAGCCAGCTATACTGTAAGATATTTTCGTATGACAGAACTCCTCAACGAGTTACACTTAGCTGAACTGGAACATGAAATGGTCAAACGGCTGAAACAATTAACCAAAGTGGATATTCTTGTCATTGATGATTTTCTCCTCACCCCTACAAGTGAACTTGAACAAAAATATTTAATGGAAGTTTTTGAACTGCGCAACCGCTCCAAACCGCTTATTTTATGTTCCCAAATGAGTACCGCCGAATGGCATAAAAAATTAGGCGGTGGCGCCATAGCCGATGCCATATTAGATCGAGCGATCTCTAATGCTTATCAACTAATCATTGAGGGCAGTTCTCAACGAAGAGCTCCTTCGACTGGTTCCAAAAACAACGATTAAGAGGGATCCCAAAAACGCGATTTACGTGGTATCGTAAATCGCGTTTTTATGGCTCTTTGGCGACGCCGTTTGCACTAGGTTCATTTTCATTTTTTACGAGAAAAAGCTTTAACTTGATAATGATGAAAAGGATAAGTAAAGACCATTGTATAGACTTTACTTATCCTTTTTAATTTTTCAGCTATATATTATAGCCATCGAAAATATTAGAAAATAAGACGGTTGATTATGGTTCGTATTGTTTGCTTTGTTAATTCATCTTTTCGCTCAGAGTATTGCTCTTTGGCTTCTTTTATTTGTTCCATTATTGTCTTTATTTAGATCTGTATACCAGTCTGTTCAAAGTTCTAGTCGCTACCATCTGTCGAATGATCAGGTAAATATTCTAAAATATCACCAGGCTGGCAACTTAAATTACTACATATTTTTTCTAGCGTATGAAAACGAATTCCTTTAACTTTCCCATTTTTTAAATTCGATAAATTTGCTTGTGTTATACCAACTTTTTCAGCAAGGTCTTTAGAAGAAATCTGTCTTTCGAACATTACTTTGGTTAGGTTAACTCTAATCATATATTTATCCACCTACTATATAAAAGAATCATTTTCATTTTTTAATTCCATTCCGTTTTTAAATAAAGTATAAATTGTATAGAAAACAGCTAAAAATACAAAGCTAACGAATAAATAGGTTAAATCAAAATTTAAGTTACCACCACTTTTAGTATAAAAAGTTGTAACTAATGAGATGACTATAGCGACTATTTGTTCTGCAATAATAATCCATAATCCGCTTAATATTTTTTTTGAATATCGCAAATTATCCTTTGTAAAAAAGTTCATATACTCCATGTTTGTAATAATATTTTTTAAAGCATTTACGATATAAAACAAAGTACCAATTAATAGTAAGCCAAAAATTAATCCACCAATGACAAAAAGTAAGCTTGGTTGTAGATTGTTAAGAAGAATAATTTGTCCATTAATTGTTGCTTGTACGTCTACATAGTTGCGAAGTGTAGGAATAGCTAATACAAATATTCCTAGTACTAAAAGAATACTCAAAAAAGCAAAAATTATTTCAGCGACTACAATCAGAATAGAAAGAAATTTAAGTGCAAGTTTTGTTTTAGGGTTCATAATGTACCTCCTTTATTTGAACGTTCTATACAAAAGAATCATTTTCATTTTTTAGCTCCATGCTAGATTTAAAAACTAGGTACAATGTGTATATAATAGCTAGAATAATCATATAAATTCCAATTTGAGACCATGAATTTGCAAAAATAGAACTCACATTTTGTTCATGCGCATAAGCAAAGAAAAATAGACTTAAGATATTAGAAATGGTAAATATTGAAAAATAGGTTAATATTTTTTTCAAACTAGTGACATTTTGTTCAACAAAATATTGTTTACTATAAATATTATCGATAATTTTCTTTAATGAACGTAAAACAAAGAAAATACTAGTAATAATCAGAAAGCCAACAATGGCACTGACTATTAGGAATATTGTTGGAATTGTGTTGTTAGTATTGGCATACGATAGAAGTTCTTGCTTGAAATCGTTAGGGATTAATAATAACGAACCGGCAGCCAGAACTAAACCAATTCCCGCTATGCTACACAGTATTTGACCAATAATGGTTAGTATTGATAAAATACGTAAAATAAAACGATTGAAAAAGTTCATTTAAATCACTCCTTTTAATTATCGTAATACAATAATAAAGTATTGTAAAGGAATAAAATAATATCTTTTTGTAATAACTTCAATTATGACGGAATATCCGTTTATTGGTGATCTGGTTAATAACCGTTATTTTAGTTTGTTAGCGCGGATTCATTTATTTTTTACAAGAAAAAAGCAAATATAAAGGTCAAGCATTATTCAATTTATTAGCTCAAAGTATTTTTTTATGATACCGTTATCTTAAAGAGATAGAAAAAACACTAGCAGTATAAGGAGATGAACTAAAAACATGAAAAAACGAATTATATTACTCGCACTGTTTGTCATTTCCGGAATGAGTCTATTAGGGTGCTCAGCGGGAACAGAAGATGAAGCCTCTGTTTCAGATACAGAAACGAACACCTCTACGCAAGCAAGTGAGCCTACAGCAGGTGAGTGAAACTACTACAAAAGACGAATCAACAGCAACTAGTGAGACAGAAACAGCAAGTTCCGCAGAAGAAGCGACTACCTCAGAAGAAGAGCAGGACGAAGCCGACGAAGAAGAAAACAGTCAAGAAACAGTTCCTGTTAGAGAGTATTCAGAGGAAGAAAAAGACGCTGTTCAGCAAGAATTTTTAGAATGGGCAATTCCAAGAGCAGAAGAAGGAAACATGGCAGTGACGGATAAATACTTCGAACATGGGGCGTCAGGTCTTGGTGATTGGTTTGCTGAAACAGAAGATGGGGAAATACAGCTTCAGCAACAATTACCTGAGGAAGAATTACCAGGATACGATGCATATGAGATTCATTCACTAGGAGGCGTTGCTTTTTATGTCTCATCTTCAGGCGTTACTGGCTATGACGAAGCACCAAAAGAAGCGGCTACAGCTCAAGGCTTTACTGAAGTTGCGGATTCTGATTACCCAATTCACAAATATGTACTGGGAGATAACGGAGTTGTATATGAATTGATTGGAGATGTAGACGAAATTGGCGGTTTTCCATCCGGGTATGGTTTATATGATGATGATGGCAAGACAAAAGCTATTGATCCTGAATATACTTTCAAAGTTTCAGATGATGCAGACGCGCAAGAAGAGTGGAGACAAATATTACAAAGTCACCAATAATGCTTTAATAGCTATTGTAGAGAAGATGTCGCTTTCTAATTGTAGATTAGTTATGATTTCTTTAGTGAGATCTTCTTTATCCGTTAATTCGGATAAAAGTGTTAATACTTTTCGCCTGGAGGTTTAAAAGTATGAAACAAAACAAACCTGAGAAAGAGGATAAAACTAAGAAAAAAGAAAAACCGGTAGTGACTTTAGCAGAAAACTTCCGTAGGTTTGCTACAGGCAATTTAGGAGATCAGTACCATAGAAATTCATGGAAAGATACTTTAGTTATTATTGTCGTGGTAATCGTCGGTTTCTTCCTATACGTTATATTTGGAAACTAAGGCAAGAACTTTTAGAGAAATAAAAAATTTTGACGCTAAGATTGCTCTTTGCAGTAGCTACTAGAAAAATGCCTATTTACTTAAAGATAATAGTTGCTGATTGCTAGAGAAGTTAAGACGGTGGTTATTCCCAAAATAGGGTAATGCTTATGGGGTAAAAACCGTAGCAAAACTTAAACCTAATGAAAGGAGTAGCTTAAGTGTTCATTTCGGATGCTTTACAGCTAATGCTTACTTTTGGTGCATTCACCACAGCGCTAATTGCATTAGTTGTTGAGTTGACTAAAAACCAGCAAAAAATAACCGTCTTAACTTTGGCCAGATAACGGTTATTTTTTTTACTTTATTCGCCACCGTCTTATACGGCTCTACTAAGGAAAGTATGTAGGCACATGCTTTCCTTTTTTCTGTTTATGTTATAGCAAGGAAAAGTAGAATATACAATTGCTTGCTATTTGGCCTATGAAAGTGAAATTTGGCTCTCTAGGTTTGAAAAAATGACAGAATAGCTTTAAAAGCCAACGCTATTAGTGGGAAATCAAACAATGTAGCTCCAATCTGCAAACATATTGGGGGTAACTTTCGTGATGAACCACCGATCGATAAAATATTGGGGGTAACTTACGCGATGTGCCACCAATTGATAACATATTGGGGGTAACTTACGTGATGAGCCACCAATCGATAAAATATTGGAGGCAACTTCCATGATGTACCTCCAATAATTATGAATAATGGTGGAATGCATGAGAGACAACGTCTTTTGTTACCATAAAGTCTTGTTGCAATGAATTTTATGCAAGAGCTTTCACATCATAGTCGATGATTTTAACAAAGTTAAGGAAACCACGTTGATTAAATTTAAATTTGTTATTCAATCGTGGGTGTTAAATGATATGCCATTCATTTGAATGAAATTTCAAGTTATTTTATATTGACAAGCTTTTTTGAACGTGCTAAAGTATCGTTTGTAAATCAAAATGGTTACACTTTGCAAAACGAAACAGAAATGATGAAAGGAAGATATTATGGCTAAAAAATCAAAAATTGTAAAAGCCAGAAAACAACGTGAATTAATTGAAGAATATGCTGATCTACGCAAGGAACTTAAGCAAGCTGGGGACTATCAAGCGTTAGCGAAATTACCTAAGGATTCTAACCCGAATCACTACAAAAATCGTGATTTGATCGATGGTAGACCGCGTGCGTATATGCGAAAATTTGGTATGTCGCGGATTAATTTTCGTCAATTAGCACATAAAGGACAGATACCTGGGGTCAAAAAGGCTAGCTGGTAAGCATCCTAACAAATTAAATGATACAAGGGGTGAGGACAATGGCAGTACCAGCAAGAAAAACGTCAAAATCGAAAAAGAGATTACGGCGTACGCATCAAAAAATTTCCAGACCGGAAATTTCATATGACGAAGCAATAGGTGATTATCGCCGTAGTCATCGCGTATCTTTAAAAGGATATTATAAAGGAAAAAACATTAACGAATAGGAGATGAACTGAATGGAAATCATTTATCCACCGTTAGTTGAACAAAGCGTTAAATTTCATTTACATGGTAGTAAACAGGAAACTATTGATAAAGCAGAAATGTATCGCTCAATGGTAGAAAGAGGCATCCTCACAGAAAATGGATTACCAACTGACTATGCATTGGAGAATGGTTGGGTTAAGGATTTCTACGAAGAGGAACACATCTCCTTTGAAACTTTTCTGGAAATTTATCCTATCTTTAAAAATTATGATATACATCTATTTCAAATGGTGGATGGCTTTTGGGAGATTCCTGTGAACCTTAAGGAAGAGCTATTACAACAACTCGCAGAAAATAAATTTGATTATGATGAAACAATACAAATCAAAGAATACTTGGCAGATCGCTGAGAAGAGGTAGTAAAATGAGACAAAATATTACTTTAGAATGCGTTGAGACGGGAGAACGTTTGTATCTCACAAGTAAAAATAAACGTAATACTCCCGAACGCTTAGAACGGAAAAAGTATTCACCAAAATTACGAAAAAGAGCTGTTTTTCGTGAAGTGAAATAATCGCTGCAGAGGACTCAAATCATCTTTCAAAAGGTGATTTGAGTCTTTTCGTTCATTAAAAATTCCGAACGGTTTTAAACTAAAAAACTGATGAAATCGCTAATACAATGGATTTTATAACATTTTTGCGGATACGGTAAGTAAACCAAAATTTAAATAATGCTGAATAATAGCTAAAAATTGTTTATACATAGTAGATTAGTGAGAATTTTACAAAAATTTTTAAATTTACTTGCAAATTTAGATGGCGTAATTTCTAAACCTATTTCTTTAAAATGGAGTATGGTATGCTATTAACACAAAAAGTAACTTGCCTATAATTTAAAAAAGTATTTTTACAAAAGCTTTCACTTTTTTAAATCATTTTGAGGGAGGAGAGAAAGATGAATTTTCAAAAAATTGGACTTGTTTTAGGTCCCGTATTCTTTGCTGTGATTTATTTCATGGAAGGGCTGACAGGACTAGCAGATGCTCCACGTGCAGTTTTAGCTGTAACCGCTTGGGTAGCTACCTGGTGGATAACAGAAGCAATGCCAATTCCTGCTACTTCTTTGCTCCCTATTTTTTTACTACCTATTACAGGAGGGACAGATGAAGCAACGGCTGCGATGGCGTATGGTGATCCGATTGTTTTCATGTATATGGGCGGATTTACCATTGCCTTAGCAATTGCAAAATGGGGATTACATAAACGTATCGCCATGCTGATTATTTCGTTGATTGGAAAAAGCTGTTCTCGTATTATTCTTGCAGTAGGTATTGCGACAGCCTTTTTATCGATGTGGATTTCCAATGCTGCAACGGCTCTAATGATGCTTCCAATTGCATTGGCGTTAATCACTGAAATTAAAGAGAAACGGTTGTTAAATGAAGATTCTTTTAATAACTTTTCTAAAGGGCTTCTATTAACCGTAGCTTATGCAGCTTCGATTGGTGGATTGGCTACGATTATTGGTTCTGTGCCTAACGCGGTTTTAGTCGCTGTGGCAAACAATATGTTGGATCTTGAGATTACATTTTCGGATTGGTTCTTATTTGGTTCGATTGTTACCGTCCTTTTAATGGTCTTTTTATATTTCTATATTACAAAAATTCAGTTTAAAGTAGAACAAGACCAAAATATTTCCACCCAATTCGCTCAAGAACAGTTAAAAGAATTGGGAAAAATGACTACAGAAGAAAAAAGTGTTTTGGTCATTTTCTTTTTGGTAGGTTTTATGTGGATTTTTGGTGGTTTATTGCCTTGGGCTTTATCCGATACAACGATTTCGATCTTTGGCGCCAGTGCCATGTTTTTAATACCAAATTCCAAAGGTGGCCGGATTTTAGAATGGGCGGATATGAAAAATCTTTCCTGGGGATTATTATTACTCTTTGGTGGAGGACTTTCTTTAGCCGCAGCTTTTGAAGATTCAGGCCTAACAAGTTGGTTTGGGGAATTACTAACAAACCTTGAACAATTTGATTATTTTTACATCGTCGTTATCTTAACCGTAGCTATTTTATTTATGACGGAAATTATGTCTAACACGGCTGTTTCTAATATGCTAATGCCAATTAGCGTAGGATTAGCTGCTGGAATAGGCGCGCAGCCTTTTGGTATCATGGCGATTGTGGCACTTGCTTCTAGTTGTGCATTTATGTTACCTATCTCAACACCGCCGAATGCTGCTGTGTTTGGTTCCGGTGAAATACAAATTAAAGATATGATAAAAGCAGGTTTTTGGATGAATATGTTTAGCATCGTTGTCATTGTTTTTGCGGTATATATTCTACAGCCTATTATTTTCAGTTTTTAAGTAAAAGAACTGGTGAAATGAACTTCATCAGTTCTTTTTATAATAAAAAAATTAAAGGAAAGATAGGATTTTGCGGTAATTGTTCTTAAAAATGTCTTGTATCCCCATTTTGTGTTATACTATTATAGGATGTTTTTGGCTCAGGAAAATGAATATTTGTTTTTTCAAGAAGAGAATCGAAAAAACATTAGATAATAATAAAATTTATACAAAAATAATTAAGAGGTGAAAAATTTGACGCAAATAAGAATTATTCCTCTTAGTGGCGTACGAGAAAATGGTAAGAACTTGTACATCGCTGAAGTAGGAGAAGATATTTTTGTGTTAGATTGCGGCTTACGTTACCCGGAAAACGAGTTATTAGGAATCGATACTGTCATTCCTGATTTTACTTATTTAGAAGAAAATGCCGACCGCGTAGCCGGAATCTTTGTTACACATGGACACGCAGATGCGATAGGCGCACTGCCTTACTTTTTAGAAAAAATCGAAGCCCCCGTGTTTGGGACCAAGTTGACGATTGAATTGGCAAAATTGTCTGTGCATCGTTATGAACCAACCAAAAAATTCAAAGGATTTCATGTTATTGATGAAGATACAGAAATTGACTTTAACTCAACAGTTGTAAGTTTCTTTCCAACGACCCATACGATTCCTGATTCAGTGGGTATTTCTTTGAAAACACCCGAAGGAAACATTGTCTATACTGGAGATTTCAAGTTTGATCAATCAGCTGTTTCTTCTTATCGTACCGACTTTGGCCGTTTAGCTGAGATTGGTAAAGAAGGCGTCTTGGCACTTTTGAGCACGTCCAGTAATGCTGAAAACCCAGCAACTGTAGCTTCTGAAAAGCAAATTGGCGAAGAAGTGTACGATAATATCGGATTTTGGGACGGACGTATCATTGTTGCCTGTGTGGCTAGCAATTTACAGCGGGTACAACAACTAATCGATGCTGCTTACCGTTCTGGAAGAAAGATCGTATTAACTGGGCAAGACTTTGGCCGTATTATTCGTACAGCTATGAAATTAGGCAAATTGGAATTACCAGATGACGATATTTTGATTACTCAAAAAGCAATGAAAAAATATGATGACGATCAGTTGATTATTTTGGAAACTGGCCGGATGGGTGAGCCGATTAAGGCATTGCAAAAAATGGCTAGCGGGGCGCATCGAACCTTGCGGATCAAAGAAGGCGATCTGGTTTATATTACGACCACGCCAACGATTGCTATGGAAACTTACGTTGCTAAAACGGAAGATATGATCTATAGAGCAGGTGGCACGGTCAAAAATATTTCTGACAACTTACGTGTATCTGGTCATGCCAATCCGGATGACTTGCAATTGATGATGAACTTGCTAAAACCGAAATATTTTATTCCGGTTCAAGGCGAATATCGTCTACTCATAGCGAATGCTGAATTAGCAGAAGATGTGGGCATACCCAAAGATCACGTATTTATTACCGTACCCGGTGATATTTTAGAATATGACAATGGCGAAATGAGCCTTAGCGGTACGATTCCGTCTGATAATGTCATGGTAGACGGGATCGGCGTGGGCGATATTGGAAATATTGTCTTAAAAGATCGTAAAGTCTTATCAGAAGATGGCGTCTTTGTTGCAGTTGTTACGATTAATCGTCGTAAAAAACAAATTGTCTCCAAACCTCAAATTACGTCTCGAGGATTTGTCTATGTCAAAGCGAGTCGAGACCTCTTAAGAGAAGGTGGAGAAATTGTAGAAGAAATTGTTGATAGACATTTACACAGCAGTGACTTTGAATGGAGTAAATTAAAGCAAGAAATTCGCGAAAAATTAAGTCGTTATCTATTTGAACAAACAAAAAGAAGACCTGTGATTTTACCAGTTATTATGGAATCAAGCCAAAAACATAAAAAACGAAAAGCATAAAAAATACCGACCTCTTATGAAAAAAGTACATTTTTTCGGAGGTCGGTTTTTCTGTAGGTATAAGTCTGCTAAAGTAGCGTGATAGAAATGGTGAAGACAAGGATTCTATTAAATAAGGACACCAGAATACATAAATAGCGGGATTATTAGCGATTAAGAACATTAGAAAGCCAAAACAGTGTGGTAAAAAGGAAATAAGCGCATAAGAATGCTAAAGTAGTGCGGTTAACCTGAGCTAAGCACGTAAGAATGCCAAAGCTATGAGCTTAAAAGAAGAAAAAGGACAAAAAAGACAATTTTAAGTTAGATCAAGCACATAAGAAAGTAAAAACAGTGTGGTAAAACCCCCTTAACCACACTGGATTTAAAAACTAGTGTGTCTAACCTAAATTTTTGTTGCAAAAACGAAATGTCGGCTAAAGTTTTGTCACTTTTCTTTGTGCCAAATCTCTATCTAGATTCAATTGAAAGCCTTATCAAATTCACTTAGACTGAAGGTGTAGAAAAAGTAATTATTTTGAGAGGAGAAGAAAAATGGCGCAAGGAAATAAAGGAATTAAGGCCAAGGTACAACAATTAGGTAGTAGCCTAAGTAGTATGGTTATGCCTAATATTGGGGCGTTTATTGCTTGGGGTGTTATTACTGCACTATTTATTCCCGATGGTTTTTTACCTAATGAACAATTGGCTTCAATGACTGATCCTATGATCACTTATTTATTGCCACTGTTGATTGGGTATACTGGTGGGAGCATGATTCACGACCAACGAGGTGCAGTTGTTGGTGCTATTGCAACGATGGGGGTTATCGTAGGTTCGGATGTGCCAATGTTTATTGGTGCGATGATGATGGGTCCATTAGGTGGTTGGTGTGTAAAGAAATTTGACGAAAAATTCAGTGACAAAATTCGTGCTGGATTTGAAATGTTAGTGAATAATTTTTCTTCTGGATTGATTGGTTTTGCTTTAGCAATTATTGGTTATTATGCAATTGGACCGATTGTAACGACTTTGACGGAATGGTTAGGTTTGGGTGTTGCAACGATTGTCCAAGCAGGTCTATTACCTTTGGCCAATATATTTATTGAACCAGCTAAGATTTTGTTCTTAAACAACGCCATTAACCATGGAATTTTAACGCCACTTGGAGCAGAGCAGTCGATTGAAGCAGGCAAGTCGATCTTATTCCTACTTGAAGCAAACCCTGGTCCTGGATTAGGTGTCCTATTAGCCTTTACGATGTTTGGCAAAGGTTCAGCGAAAGCTTCCGCACCAGGCGCGATTTTAATTCAATTTGTAGGTGGAATTCATGAAATTTATTTCCCGTATGTTATGATGAAACCGCTAATGTTTCTAGCAGTGATTGCCGGTGGGATGTCAGGAACCTTTACTTTCCAACTCTTAGATGCTGGCTTACGTTCTGCTGCATCGCCAGGATCTATTCTAGCAATATTAGGATTAACCCCACCAAACAGTTATGTTGCGGTTATCGCAGGTGTAGTAGTTGCTACTATCGTTTCCTTCCTAGTGGCAATGGTGATTCTCAAATCTGACCATTCAGAAATTAGTGATGAGGACTTGGCCGCACAACAAGAAGCTGTACAATCTGCTAAACAAGAAAGTAAAGGCCAAGGTTCAGCTGCTGCAGATACAGGAGACGTTCAAGATGCTGAATTAAGAAAAGTGAATCGAGTAGTATTTGCTTGTGATGCAGGGATGGGTTCTAGTGCGATGGGCGCATCTGTTTTACGAAAGAAAATGCAAGAAGCTGGCATTGATATGTCAGTGACCAATTCTTCTATCGGTAAATTACAAGATGATGCCAATACATTAATTATTACGCAAAATGAATTACATGATCGCGCCATTAAAAAAGCGCCATCAGCAGAATTTGTAACGGTTGAAAACTTCATGGATAGCCCTCGTTATGGAGAAATTGTCGAACGGATGAAAAATGAAACGACACAAGAGGAAAGTGACGAAGCGACACCGACGGATACTACTGATGATGTAGAAGAGTTGAAACTAGCTAAGGTTGAACATATTGTGTTTGCTTGTGATGCCGGAATGGGTTCTAGCGCGATGGGTGCTTCAGTCTTGCGAAATATGTTGAAAAAAACTGACTTAGATGTAGATGTTACTAATATAGCCATTAATCGTTTAGATGATGATGCGCAGACTTTGGTAGTTACTCAAAAAGAACTATATGATCGCGCTGAACAAAAAGCGCCATCAGCACAATTTGTTACTGTAGATAACTTTATGGACACTGAAGTTTATGAAGAAATCGTTGAACGAATGAAAAAGCAACAATAAAAAATGATCTGATAATCATCAAGTGGATCACAGGTAGTGATATAATCTAGGATAAAGCGGATACTTCTCAGTAAGTCCTAGTCAATTGAAAAGATAAGGCAACTTCTTTATAAGCAGCTATGGCAATATTTTTCCAGGTGGTTGTCGTGCTTACAAAGAAAGGTCTTATCTTTCCTTTTTGATTTTATATTGGAGGTGAAAATGTTGTATTTTTCCAGTCGGGAAAAGAAATTGCTAAAGTTATTACTTGAAAATAAAGAAGGAATTCCTGCGCAGAATTTACAAGAACTTTTACAAATCAGTAAACGTACATTGTATCGCGAGATTTCGAGTATTGAAAAAACAATTAAACCACAAAAAGCTCAAATTATAAACGAACGCAAGATGGGCTATCGTTTAATTGGTGAAGAGTCGGTTCTTCGTGAAATAAGTCAAGAAGTCCAGAAAAAGCAAGAGGTGGTATTTGATAATGTTCATCGACAAAGTGCTCTAGTTTCAAGTTTGTTGCTAGCAAAAGAGGAAATAACAATCGAAAGTTTAGCATTGGATTTTGCTGTCAGCCCAACGACCATTCATAGTGATCTACAGCAAGTTGAAAAGAGTTTAGCCGAATACGGCCTTTCTTTACATCGGAAAAAAGCTCGCGGCATTTTAGCTGTGGGTCCGGAAGAAAAAAGACGCCAAATTTTGAGCAATATTATCTATAGCGATGTTAACGAATATGAGTTTTTTTCTTACTTGGCTGAATTGACTGATCCTGATAAAGATATGGAGCCCTCCAATTTCTTTTTAAATTTCATCACTTCGCGCTGGTTTTATTTTGCTAAAAAAGCGGTGCTTGAAAAAACAAATAGCCTTTTTATCGAAGTAACCGATAATCAATTACAACAAGTGATTACTAGTTTGGCTTTATCCCTCGAACGTATCAATAACGATCATTGGGTGGTAGGGGAAATAAACGATGACTCGATCTCGCCAGGGGTTAAAAGCTTAGCAGAACAGATTATGGGCGAAATAAAAAAGCAAACAGATCTAAATATTACAGATAGAGAAGTTTTATTTTTTACTAAACAACTAGAAGGCGTCAATTATAAAAAGCCGCAAAACATCTTTTTGGATAATTTTGATGCAGAGCTTTCTTATCAAGTAAGAGAATTAATCCGATTGGTCTCCCAGCAAATGCAAAATGACTTTCGTAAGGATGATACGCTGTTTTACGACCTGCTGGCTCACTTATCAGCGGCCTTTAAACGGATTGACAATCAAAATCCATTGGTAGGTAATCCTTTGCTAGAAAAGATTTTGGTTGAGTATCCTAGGTTAACGGAGATAATCAAAGAAAATTTAAAACAAATTTTTACTGACCATCAAGCTTTTTTGCAAGATGAACTGGCTTATGTTGTGATCCATTTTGCAGCATCTTTAGAAAGAAATCCGGTGAAAAAAGAACTTTCAGCGTTAGTCCTTTGTTCTAGCGGCATTGGGACTGCTAAAATTTTGGAAAGCCGTATTAATAAATATATTCCTGAAATTGAACGGATTGAAATTGCTAAAATCTCACAGATGAGTCACATTGATTTTAAAGAATTTGATTTAATTCTTTCAACGATTTTCTTACCCGAATTTTCTTTGCCTTATAAGGTGATTTCACCTCTTTTATTAGACGATGAAATCCATGAAATCAAGCAAGAGTTAAAAGGAAAACAATTTACAAATAAACCTGTATCTTCTGAAAGGCTACCTACAGATACGCCAAATGACTTTGAACAAGTTTATGAACAGATGAAAGTGGCTAATGAGCTTTTGACACAATTTTCGATAAAAGAGGTTGCTACCCGACAAACATTGGAAAAAACACTGGATGTGGTTTTAGAAGAATTAGAAGGCGTCATTATTGAAGATCGCAAAAAGGTTCGGGAGCTACTTATTAATCGGCACAAATTAGCGCCGATTGGCATCCCGCACACTCATTTTGCTTTATTTCACAGTGCCAACGCCTATGTTAAAAAGCCTTATTTTGCAATTTTTGATTTATCACGTTCGGTTCCTGTTTTGGGTATGGATAGAAAGCCTATGGAGCTCACTCGTTTATTATTGATGTTAGCACCAGCAAATATGTCACAAACGGAAGAACGTCTTTTAGGTAAAATTAGTGCTTCAGTCATTGAAAGTGATGTGAACATTCAAACCTATCAATATGGCAATGAAGAAGCGATTTACGAACGAATTAGTTCTTTGTTTATTGACGAAATTAAAGAATCAGAGGAGGAATAACAAATGGAATTACAAAAAGAGATGATTTTGCTTAATCAGACAGATCAAACGCCTGAAGAAGTGATCAAAAAAAGTGGTCAACTGTTAGTCGATGCCGGTTGTGTTGAAGAAGGTTATGTTGACGCGATGCTTGAGCGTGAAAAAATGGTGTCTACTTACATGGGCAACTTTATTGCCATTCCTCATGGAACAGATGAGGCCAAAGAATATGTCAAAAAAAGCGGGGTCTCAATTGTCCAAGTTCCTCAGGGAATCGATTTTGCTGCAGAAGATGATGAGGAAGAAAAACTTGCGACAATTGTTTTTGGCATTGCCGGTGTGAATAATGAACATTTGGATATCTTACAAAAAATTGCCGTATTTTGTTCAGATGTGCAAAACGTGGTTAAATTAGCTGATGCCAATTCAGCAGAAGAAATTATTGCATTACTTGAGGAGGTAACCGAATGAAAGCGACGCATTTTGGAGCAGGGAATATTGGTCGAGGATTTATTGGAGAAATTCTATATCAGAATGGTTTTTCGATCGACTTTGTCGATATTAATGAAACAATCATTGATGCATTAAAAGAAAGAAATAGCTATGAAATTGAATTAGCCGCAGCAGAAAAAAAACATATTAAGGTTGAACAAGTAACAGGAATCAATAATCAAAAAGACCCTGAAGCCGTTATCGCTTCAGTTGCTACAAGTGATATCGTTACGACAGCGATTGGTCCTAATATTTTGCCCTTTATTGCCGAGTTAATCGCTAAAGGGATTCAAAAAAGACGCCTTGAAGGAAATGATACTCCTTTAGACGTGATTGCCTGCGAAAATATGATTGGCGGCAGTCAATTCTTATTGAATAAAGTTCGCGAATTTTTAAATGAAGAGGACTTGAGTTACGTTGATGATTTTATTGGTTTTCCAAATGCGGCAGTCGATCGGATTGTTCCTATGCAACAACATGAGGATCCATTGTTCGTTTCTGTTGAACCATTTTGTGAGTGGTTAGTTGATGATACACAAAGCAAAGCTAAGCAGATTCGTTTAGACAATGTGGGTTATGTCTCAGATCTGACGCCATATATCGAACGTAAGCTTTTTTCTGTGAATACCGGGCATGCAACAACAGCCTATACTGGTAATTATTATAGGTATACTACAATCGGTGAGGCTATTGCAGACGATAAAGTATTAAACCAATTGAAGGCTGTTTTGCAAGAAACAGGTGATTTATTAATTGCTAAGTGGGACTTTGCACGCTCACAGCATGAGCAATATATTCAAAAAATTATTGAGCGTTTTAAAAATCCATACATTTCAGATGATGTATCACGGGTAGCACGTACGCCGATTCGAAAGCTAGGCTATGATGAACGCTTTATTCGCCCAATCAGAGAAGCTAAAGAACGCGGTCTTGCGTATCAATCTTTAGTGAATGTCGTAGCAATGATTTTACAATATGATGATCCGAATGATGAAGAAAGTGTACGCTTGCAAAAAATGTTAAAAGAAAATTCAGTTGCGGATGTTATTTACGAGGTAACAGGTTTATCTGATGCCTCCATTGTAGATGAAATTGTTGAGAAAACAGGCGAAAATTAGTATTTAAACGCTTATGACAATCTTGCTTTTTGGAAACACTCATGCTAAAATTGGTGTATACCAAAAATACGTGTAAGGGAGATTTTTTCATGGATGTTATGCGCGTGAAAAATGCCGATGAGGGCGGCAAAAAAGCATTTGAAATCCTCAAAGAAGGAATTGCCAATGGCGCCAACACTTTTGGCCTAGCAACCGGCAGCACACCAGAAACAATGTATAGCTATATGGTCGCAAGTGACGTAGATTTTTCCGATAAAGTATCTGTTAATTTAGATGAATATGTAGGTTTAGATGGGAATGACGAACAAAGTTACCGTTACTTCATGGATCAACATTTATTTAACCACAAACCATTCAAAAAAACCTATGTTCCTAATGGGAAAGCCACTGATTTAGATGCAGAATGTCAACGATATGATGGTGTCATTGCTGACAATCCGATTGATATTCAAGTATTAGGGATTGGTCAAAATGGCCATATCGGCTTTAACGAACCAGGAACCTCATTTGACGCTACGACACATGTAGTTGAATTGACAGACTCAACGGTCAATGCCAACAAGCGCTACTTTGATAAAATTGAAGATGTGCCAACGCGAGCATTAACTATGGGAATTCAGTCCATTATGAAAAGCAAGAAAATTATTTTGATGGCATTTGGCAAAGCAAAAGCGGATGCTGTAAAAAGCATGCTTGAAGGAGAAGTTACAGAAAACTTGCCAGCAAGTGTCTTGCAAAATCATGGCGACGTCGTTGTAATTCTCGATGAAGACGCAGCAAGTAAATTATAAACAAAAAAGTATAAAAGCGTGCAGAAAAAATTCTGCGCGTTTTTTATTATGAGAAGAGAATGAACGAAACACTCTCTGGCTCTAACTTAACAGGGATTGAATGGAGAATCGACTACCTATCTATTCAAACATGGGGAGTCGATTAGGATTTCATTTCCCATGATTTCCCTTTTTTAACTTTTCCTAAATGATGGAGAGCCTTTCTTGAATGCTCTCTATCTTTCGCTTCTCAGAGGCCATAGTTGAGTTACTCTCCTCCTTCTTAAGTAGTCTGGGTCCAGCCATTTGGAATTGTCACATACTGCAAATGCCTCTTTGTTTTTTTATTTTTATTCATCTGTTACAATATAGAGTATCTACTGTTATAATTTTTGACACAGAAAAAGGAACAAGTTGAAAGAGAGGGCATTAAAATGAAAATCACGTATCATGGACATTCTGTTCTTTCTGTTGTATTGAATGATGGCACTCGTTTATTATTTGATCCATTTATTTCGCAAAACCCTTTAACAGATTTATCTGTCGAAGAAATAAAAGCTGATTATATTTTAATTACTCATGGTCATGATGACCATCTTGGAGACATGGTCCCAATTGCTAAAAAAAATAACGCTACGATCATAAGCATCGCTGAAGTTTGTAAATACGCTGCTAAAAAAGGTGTTCAGAAAACGCATGGCATGAATATCGGAGGCGGGTTTGATTTTCCTTTTGGGCGTGTAAAACTGACACATGCGCAACATAGCTCTGGCTATGAAGAAGATGGACAAATGATCTATATGGGCGAACCTGGCGGTATTTTGTTACAAGCAGATGGCATAACACTTTATCATGCAGGTGATACGGCAGATTATAGTGATCTCTCTTTATTGGGCGAACAATATGACATTGATATTGCTTTTTTACCAATTGGCGATAATTTTACGATGGGGCCTGCAGATGCTTTACGTGCGGCAAATCGTTTAAAAGCGCGGACTGTGGTGCCCATTCATTACAATACATTTCCGCAAATCGAACAAGACCCGCAAAAATTTGTTGATAAAATGCCTGGCATTGGAAAACTAATGAAGAGCGGAGAAACAATTGAGGTGGAAAATAATGGCGACCAAACATGATCTGATCTTGGCACATATTGAAGGGTTACAAGTAGGCGAACGAATTTCCGTTCGCGGCATCGCTAAAAGTTTGGATGTCAGTGAAGGAACGGCTTACCGGGCGATTAAAGATGCAGAAAATTCAGGCCTGGTTTCTACCATCCAACGTGTTGGTACGATTCGGATTGAACGGAAATTAAAAAAACATATTGAACAACTAACCTTTGGCGAAGTCGTTCAAATTATTGAAGGCGACGTTTTAGGCGGTTCTAATGGTTTACAAAAGGATCTGAATAAATTTGTGATTGGCGCAATGACCGAAGAGGCTATGCAGCGCTACATTACTCCCGGTTCTTTGATGATCGTCGGTAACCGTTTGGATGCGCAAAAATTAGCCTTACAAGGCGGAGCTGCAGTATTGATTACTGGTGGCTTTGATACATCACCAGAAATTCGGG
This sequence comes from Tetragenococcus koreensis, assembly GCF_003795145.1. Lineage (GTDB taxonomy): Bacteria > Bacillota > Bacilli > Lactobacillales > Enterococcaceae > Tetragenococcus > Tetragenococcus koreensis. The sequence continues at coordinate 2,284,448 of NZ_CP027786.1, forward strand.
AACTAGCGGATCATTTAGAATTGCCTATTTTACGGACAACGTATGATACGTTCACTGTGGCAAGTATGATCAATCGTGCGATGAGTGATCAACTTATTAAAAAAGATATTTTATTAGTGGGCGATATTTATATGCCTTTGGAAAAAACACGCTATTTAACGACGACAGATACGATCAAAGATTATCAGACACTTTCTGATTCGAGCCAACATTCGCGCTATCCAGTTGTGAATAAAAATACACGGGTAGTAGGTATTGTAACTGCTAAAGATGTAATAGGCAAACCTGATAGTCAATCGATTGAACGAGTGATGACCAAAGGGCCGCGTATGGTAAAAAAAGAAATGAGTGTAGCTTCAGTAAGTCATCAAATGATCTGGGATGGATTAGAAGTTATGCCCGTAGTTGCTGACGATTTATCATTGTTAGGAATTGTTACCAGACAAGATGTGATGAAAGCCATGCAATTAGTGCAACGTCAACCGCAAGTAACAGATACCATTTCTGATCAAATTACCGGTGATATCCAATCCATTGAAGAAGATTTAGAAGGAAATAAGTTACCAGCACCGCAATTTTCGTTTGTAGTAACCCCCCAAATGGTCGATGAACTAGGAACGATTTCAATTGGCGTGTTAAACGAAGTGATTGCCAACGTTACTAAGCGTACTATGGTTGCAAATAATCGTCGGAATGCTTGGATTGAACAAGTGAATCTACATTACTTCCGTTTGATTCAACTGGAAAGTGAATTAAATTTACAACCTCAAGTATTAGAACTTGGCAGACGTTCAGCCAAACTGGATGTCGATGTTTTTATCGAAAATTCGTTGGTAGCTAAAGCGATCGTGGTCTGCCAAGTAATGGAACGTCCATAATGTAGAAAAGAGGAAATAAAATGAGTGTGCAAGAAGATATTTTAGCTGAAATCAAAGCTTATCAAACAATTATTATTCAGCGGCATCAACGACCTGATCCTGATGCTATTGGATCGCAAGTCGGCTTAGCTGAGCTTTTACGTGCTAGTTTTCCTGATAAAAAGATTTATCAAGTTGGCGGGCCCACAGAAGGTCTGGACTATTTAGCAGAGATGCAAGAAATCAATGAAACAACTTATCAAGGAGCCTTGGTCATTGTTACTGACACAGCGAATGCCCCGCGAATTAGCGATGATCGCTTCAATTTGGGAGCTAAATTGATTAAAATCGACCACCATCCTAACGAAGAGCCTTATGGGGATTTAATGTGGGTGGAAGATGAAGCATCAAGCTGTAGTGAAATTATTGCAGACTTTTGGCAGTTATTTCCAACGGAATTACATATGAGCCAAAATGCTGCTCGTTTGCTGTATGCTGGAATCGTTGGGGATACAGGTCGCTTTTTATATCCCTCTACTTCTGCTCACACCTTGCGAATTGCTGCAGATTTGATTGATTTTGGTTTTGATTACGCAACGTTAAATCGCCAAATCGAACAAATTTCAAGCAATGTAGCCCGATTGTCAGGGTATGTTTATCAGAATTTGCAAATGGATGAGACTGGCGCAGCCCGACTGACATTTAGTACGGAAATGTTAAAAGAATTTGGCGTTTCAGATGCGCAAACTTCTGGAGTGGTTCCACTACCTGGCGCGATCGAAGGCGTATTAGCATGGGCAATTTTTGTTCAACAGGCAGAAGGTTATTATCGGGTACGCATGCGTTCAAAAGGCCCCGCTATCAATGGAATTGCTAAACGCTATCATGGTGGCGGCCATGCTTTAGCCAGTGGTGCTAATGTACGTGATTTAACTGAAGCACAAGAGCTCTATGAAGAACTTCAAAAATTATGCAAAAATTTTGCTGCAAATCATTAATTTTAACCTTTTAGCTTGTAAAATGAAGGGAAACCTAGAGATTTATTCTTCAAAAAAATGAAAAAAGCCAGCTGAGAAAATTCCCAGTTGGCTTTTCATTATAATTTAGCTAATTTGGCGTTGATCTTGTCTAAATCAAATGGTGCAAATTCACCTTCTCCACGTGAATCTTCCAGCGGCGCGTCTTGACGTCCGGTAACACATACTGGTAGGTGACTCGTATCAACTTTTTTAAAGTTTTGTTCAAGTTTATTCACCGGCAAAATATCTTCACATTTGATTGTATGTTGCCAATCATCACCAAAATCATAAATATAATCAACAGTATTGAACCGGGTAAAAATTTCACCGACGGTTACTTCGGATGGATTGTAAGAAGCGTTGTCCTCATCCCAAAAATCATCAATATTCATTTCAGCTGGTTCAAAGAGGAAGCCATCTGCAGTAAATAGATAGAGGTGTTCACTTTCCCATTCAAAACAATTTTGAATAATTTCATGCAGGTCAGCTAATGTATACTTAAAAGGTACGAGTACACGGCGCCAAATGGGTGGTTTAAAGCCTTTTAAATCAACTCGCAACTGGACAGCGTAGTCCATACTGCCTTCAAGTTCTTTTGTCTTATCTGTCGGAAATGCAATGATGTTGTCTTTAGGTTTATAATCTGAGCTTTCTTGCAGTATATTGTTCAAATCCTGAAAAAGGTTATCCATTTCAGGTGGCATCGAATCTAGTAATTCTTGATCCATCTTGTCCATCTGTTTTTTCTTTTCACCTGTCCAGAACTGTTCATCACCCATCCGCTTGAGAAAGGTATGTTTATTTTCTTGGAAAAACGATAATAAGTCTTTATATACCTCCGTTGATAAGTAATGATTCTCGTAAAGAAACTGATAAAAATCAAGAAGCACACTATGAATAGCTAGTACTTCGTCAGGAAAAATGATGTAGTTTTTTGGCAAATCAGTTAGATAGAACTGCTCAAGTAACTTTATATCAGAAAAACTTTGGCTCTCTTCCATTCTATCTGTAAGTTTAAGAATCACTCGAATAAGGTCTTCTGGATCATCAATAATACTATCATAGTCTTCATTAAGCACGTCAATTTTGCTTCCAAAGAAACTATCGAGTATGTCATCCATTGTAGCCATCGAGAACACGCCCTTTCCATTTAATGTTTATTTTATTATAACAGACAGCGCCTTCAAGTTGTCTTAATTTACAAAATAAAAAAAATTCTTTATAGTTAAAGTAGAGTTGAACCCCCAGATAAAAAAGAGGAGGGATTTACATGGCAGACGACAAAAAAGATCAATCAAAAGAAGAAGTGTATGCCAAACGTCAAGAAAAATATAAGGACGAAAAAGAAAAAATATTCAAAGAGGCCCATCAAGAAGCAGCAGATAATGACGTGATTGATCCTAAAGAATTAAAAGATGAAGAAAAGCCAAAAGATGATAAAGAATAAAAAGAGGCAGGAAGCGTAAAGCTCCCTGCCTTTTCAAGTGTAGAAGGCAAATTTTTCTGTTTTATGGCAGTTCTGTAAAAAAGCGCTCGTTTTTTTGAAAAGCAACTAAAAAGTTGATATCAAATTCTTTTAAAAGCCCAGCCATTTCTGGGAATAGTGCCTGGTAGTCAGCTGCTTGATGGGCATCAGAGCCTAGAGTGAAGAATTTCCCGCCTAAGCTTTTATATAATGGAATAACATAACGATAAAGATTGGCATTTTGATAATGACCAAAACTTTTTGCGTTGATTTCTAGCGCCATTTCTCGCTGAATGACCTTTTTTAAAATCAGACTTAGTTCCTTTTCAAAATGCTCTTCTAACTCTTGGGGAGTAAAATCAAGCCGACGTAATCCATACTCAAAATGGGTCAAAATTTGCGCGTCAAAAAAAGTATCTAACACCTGCGCCATTTGATCAAAATACATTTTAGCAATATTATATTTATCTTTGGTCAAGACCACATCATCCATGTAATCAAATTTTCCATTTTGATGAATACTTAAAAGTTTTAGATCATAGGGATGTTGATTAAGGTAGTCATTGATCTGTTCTTCTTGTCCTGGAACAACGCCAATTTCGACACCCTTTAAAAAAGTAGTCGGATAGTTGGCTGCTAGTTCGCCTAGTTTTTGCGATAGTTTGTCATAATCAGGAATATCATCATGAAAATCATTTCCCGGATTGTGTAAATCTAAGTGATCGGTGGCTACAAAATAAGCCGGATTATTTAACAAGTAGTTTTCAAAGATCTCTTGCGAATCAAAAGATAAAAAAGTGTGCAGGTGCTGGTCGTAATAGTTCATTATTGCTTCCTCCTAATTAAGACAAGTACGTCATTTTAAAAGTTTGTTTAAATCGTTCCTACTGAATTACTGTCCACACGATAATTTGCCCCGTTGACAAAATTAGCTTTTTCAGAGCATAAAAAGGTAATGACATTGGCTACCTCTTCAGGATAACCGCGACGTGAACTAGTCATAAAAGGTCTCTTTTCTTTTAAGAAAGATTGAATCGCTTCGTCAAAAGAAACATTTAATTCGTCCGCGCGGTTTTCCATCATTTTATCTGTCATCGAAGTATTAATAAAGGCTGGCGAAACAGCATTTGCAGTGATACCTTCGGGCCCAAGTGTTTTTGCTAAGCCTTTGGATAGTGCTAAAATTCCAGCTTTAGTAGCACAATAAGGAATTTCATCATCATAAGGCTGTAATGCATCTTCAGAAGCTAAAAAGAGCACACGGCCCCAGTTTTTTTCTCGTAAATCGCCGAGGAATTCTTTGGTGGTATTGACCGAACCAAAGAAATTAATATCAAATACTTCATGCCAATCTTCAAGTGAAATTTCAGAGAAGTCACCTTGGGCGCCTGTAATACCAGCACAGTTAATTAAAATATCGATGGTTTGTTCTTGTTTTTTTAGTTCTTGATGCAGTTTTGCGAGTTCTTCTGGATTTTTCACATCGCCAGTTACTGTTTTAACTAACTGCGAATCAGCAAAATCTGCTTCATCAAAACGGGCAAAGCTTTTATCAAACAGTACGGTTGTGACTTGTTCTTCATTTAAAGCTTTCGCTGTAGCCAAACCAATTCCTGCACCGCCACCGGTGATTAAGGCGGTTTTTCCTGCTAAATTTAAGTTCATAGAGCACCGTCCCTTTCTGTTTTATGAGTTATATAAGATATCATTCATCGTACGATTAGCACCAGCTGCATAGATGGAACCAAATTTATTTACGTGAACCATTAAAAGATACAGACTATAAAATTTTAGACGCTCTTCATAACCAGAATCAAGAGGGTAGGCTTCTTGATAAGCTTGATAAAATTCATCATTAAACGCATTAAATACCAAACTTACGCCTAAATCAAATTCACGATCTCCATACAGTGCATCAGGATCAAATAAAGCGGGTGTTCCATCTTTTAAAAACATGTGATTACCGCCCCATAAATCCCCATGAAGTAAAGAAGGTTTACTTTGATGTTGGGTTAGACGATCATTCATGACTTCACGTACTTTTTGATATTGAGCCTCTTCTTTTTTGCCCCATAATTTTTTTCGTAATAATTCAGCAGCTAATACGTCCATTCTCCGGTCTACAAATAACTCACGCCAAGTGTCACACCAAGCGTTATCATAAGTTAAATCTGATCCAGTAGAAGGTTCGTCAAAACCAAATTTACCGTTGGGACTATAATGTTGATGCATGTCAGCAACTAAACGTCCTAAATCACTTTGGCTACCACTACCTTGATCTAAAAAGGTAATTAAAAGATAAGCGTCGCCATCAATTTGTCCGTTACCAATCACCCGTGGAGCGGTGATGCCCGCTTTTTCAAAAGCTTTTAGCCCTGCAATTTCACCTTGGTAAAAATCAGCAGAACGATGGGGCTGTGTTAATAAAAAATAAGGGCCTTCTTCTGTTTCCACTCGATAGGCCTGATTAACATCGCCTCCTGCCATTGAGTGAATTTTTTTGATACCAGCAACAGGTAGTTCTTCTGACCATTGTTTACTTAACATTTTGTCCACCTCCACTTCTCATTATAACAAGGAGTGGGAAATTAATGCGAATAAAAACATTGGAAGCAATAGCTTTCAATCTGAAGTAGATATGGTATGATTTTTGTAGGAGGAGATTGACTATGAATGAATTTTATGAACTATCGGATGGCTTTAATATTCCTAAATTGGGCTTTGGTACGTACAAATTAAAAGGAACGTACGGTACTCGAGTGATCGAACAAGCTTTGCAAGTTGGTTATCGTTTGTTAGATACCGCAGTGAATTATGAGAATGAAGGAACAGTAGGACGTGCGATCAAAAATAGCAGTGTCCCGCGCGATCAAATTACGGTGACTTCAAAACTACCGGGTCGGCATCATTCCTACCAAGAAGCACTTGCAGCAATTGAAGAATCTGTTGCTTGCTTGGATTTAGATTATATTGATCTGTATTTGATTCACTGGCCTAATCCTAAACAAGAAAAATACGTGGAGGCCTGGCAAGCGTTGATCGATGCTCAAAAATCCGGACTCGTTCGTTCGATTGGCGTCAGCAACTTTTTACCTGAACATATCGAACATTTAGAAAAAGAAACCGGCGTTTTACCTGTTATCAATCAAGTCGAATTACATCCTGAATTTAATCAACAAGCACAACGTGAATTTGACGCTTCAAAAGAAATTATCACACAAGCTTGGAGTCCTTTAGGTCGGGCATCTAAAATTTTACAAAATGAAACCATTAAAAAAATAGCAGATAAATATGGAAAAAGTATTCCACAAATTATTTTACGCTGGCAAATACAATTAAATGTGTTGCCAATCCCTAAAGCATCACATCACTTGCGCCAATTAAATAATTTTGCTATCTTTGATTTTGAGTTAAGTAAAGAAGACATGACAACGATGAACGCATTAACCAAAGAAAACGGTCGCTTAACCGGTCAAGACCCGGCAGAACACGAAGAATTTTAAGCAAGCTAAAGAAAGAGGCGCACTCTTTCTTTTTTGCTGTGAATCACTACGATTTAGCGACCAAAGGGAGCTAAGAGTAGCTGATGAACAGTACTAGGGCGAGCGAAAGCGAGGCGTAGTGTCCAAAATTCTCGAATCACTACGATTTAGCGACCAAAGGGAGCTAAGAGTAGCTCCTTCAAGGCCTTAGCGACTAGTCGCTTAGACCTTGATGAGATCGAAGCATAAGCGAAGAGATGAACAGTACTAGGGCGAGCGAAAGCGAGGCGTAGTGTCCAAAATTCTCGAATCACTACGATTTAGCGACCATTGATAGTTTTATAAAAAATTCATTATACTTTTCTCAAAATAAAAATAAAGGAGTAATCATTTGGCGACAAATTCATTAAAAAAAGAAATTTCTTTTTCAGGCGCGTTATCTACTGTTATGGGTACTGTGATCGGCGCAGGCGTCTTTTTTAAGGCAGCCGCGGTTGTATCACATACGCAATCAGCAGGACTGACGTTATTTGCCTGGCTATTTGCGGGTTTTTTGACGATTTGTGGCGGCTTGACTGTAGCTGAACTAGCAACGGCCATTCCTAAAACAGGCGGACCTATTCGCTATATCGAAGTCACCTACGGCAAGTTGCCTTCCTTTTTACTAGGCTGGGCTCAAAGCATCATTTATTTTCCGGCAAATATCGCAGCTTTAAGTATTATTTTTGCGACGCAATTTATTCATCTTTTTCAATTAAATAATCAATTTTTAGTTCCGCTTGCCATGATTACTGCTGTAAGTGTGACTGGAATTAATTTATTAGGTACCAAAATTGCTGCAAACGTCCAATCTTTTACCCTTCTTATCAAACTATTACCGATTTTAGTGATTGTTGTCGCTGGACTTATTCAACCAGGGCAAGTTGAAGTGGGCGTGACTGATTTAAGCATTGGCGGAGATAATTCTTGGGCGTCAGGGTTTAGTGCAGCTTTGTTAGCAACATTGTTTGCTTATGATGGTTGGTTAAATGTCGGCAATATTGCGGGCGAAATGAAACAACCCGAAAAAGATTTACCCAAAGCCATTATTCTAGGATTAGGCTCAGTGGCCATCGTTTATTGGGTTATTAACTTTGTTTATTTAAAAACTTTACCAGCAGATCAAATTGCCGGAAATCTTAATGCCTCTTCTGACGTAGCTAACCAGTTATTTGGCAATTTGGGCGGTAGAATTGTGACGCTTGGTATTTTAATTTCCGTGTATGGTGCGTTAAATGGCTATACGATGACCGGAATTCGTGTACCTTTCGCGCTGGCTTTAAAAGATGAATTTCCTTTTAGTAAACACCTTAAGAAAATTTCACAAAAAACGAATATTCCATATATAGCAGCCATTGCACAATTAGTGATTGCTTGTATTATGATGACTTTAGGCACTTTTGATCTATTGACCGATATGTTGATTTTTGTCATGTGGTCATTTAGCATGTTACTTTTTGCGGCCGTTTTTATTTTAAGAAAACGTGCACCTGAGATGCATCGTCCATACAAAGTTCCACTATACCCGGTTGTTCCATTGATTGCCATGCTAGGTGGCGGTTTTATTTTAATTATGACTTTAATTACAACTCCTGGCTTAGCCCTTACAGGTATTGGTGTGACAGCGATCGGGATTCCTGTCTATTATTATATGAAGAAGAAAAAATAAAAAATTCAACAAAGGAGCTTGATTTTTATGTCAAAGGAGATGCCATTAACGATCAGTTCTTTGACACTAGGTTCAGATTGTCCATTTGAAAAAAGAGTGAGCGTTGCGGCACAAGCAGGGTATGAAGGAATCGGACTTACAGCTGAAGCTTATGTTGACGCATTAGCTGAAGGACTTACCGACAAGGATCTTTTACAAATTTTAGCTAAATATCAAATCAGTGTAGCAGAAGTGGAATGTATCCAAGGTTGGGCGGCAAACGAACGAACTTATGAAGAAAAATTCAAAGAACAAATTTGTTTTCACATGTGTCATTTATTTGGCGTAAAACAGGTGAATGTTGCGTTGATGGAGAATTATCCATTTGATAGGATTGCAGAAAAGTTAAAGGAACTATGTCAAAGGGCAGAAGAACTAATTGTTTCCGTAGAGCCCATGCCTTATAGTGGAATTCCTGACTTTGCTAGCGCCAAAGCACTCGTCAAAAAAGCTCAGGTAAATAATGCGCGCATACTTTTAGATGCTTGGCATTGGTTCCGAGCTGATCAAGGTTTGTCTGAGTTAACCGCCGAAGATGCTGAGTTAATTATTTCGATTCAATTAAATGATGCCTACAAGCGACCTTACGCGCCTACGGTTTTGCGTGAAGAAGCGATGCATGATCGTTTGGCACCTGGAGATGGCGATATTGATTTAGCTAATTTTATTGCTATGATTAAAAACGCTGGCGTAAATCCTTCGATTATTGGCATTGAAGTCGTCAGTGATAAATTATTAAATGAGGGCATTGAAGCGACTGCCAATCACACCTATGAACAAACCGCCCAGGTATTAAAAAAGTATTGGCCTGAGGCAATTTAAAAATAGCAAGCGCAAGTAAACATTCTTCAAGAAGAAAATAATTCTTGATGTGTACGCTGCGTTTGCTATTTTATTTGCTTTTACGGATGAAATTTCGTGCTTTTATTATCTGCCCTTTTGTTTAGTTCTTTTCGACTAATACTAAAGGAATTGCCTCTTTAGTTATTCTCTTGGGCAAATTTCGTTGCTTGTGTACCAGCTTGGCGACCAAAAATAACTATATCAGCCACTGCATTACCGCCAATGCGGTTGTTACCGTGTAATCCGCCAGTCAATTCACCAGCAGCGTACAAACCAGAAATTGCTTGATCCTCTTCATCTAGTACTTTAGTGTCTGTGTTAATTTTTACACCGCCCATGGTGTGATGAATACCAGGCGCGATTTTGATGGCGTAAAAAGGCCCTTCTGTTAAATCATAGTCCATCGCCGTTTCACGTCCAAAATCTGAATCCTCTTCGTTATCCACTGCTTCATTCCAAGAATCCAATGTTTCTGTTAAATTATCTGCGGGAACATCGATTTCTTGCGCTAATTCCTCGATCGTATCACCTGATTCGACAAATCCTTGCTCTTGATAAAAATCAACTTGTTTTGCCCGATTAGCTAAAGCATCGTCAAATATTAAATAAGCCCCTTCTTCTGGTAGATCAGTGATGGCATCTGATACTTTATCACGCGTTTCCATTTCATTGAAGAAACGTTCGCCTTTTTGATCAACTAAAATTGCGCCTTCGCCACGTACAGTTTCACTCACTAACGTTCCATCTTCTTGAATAACGGTAGGATGGACTTGGATTTGGTCCATATCAACCGTTTGCCCGCCTAATTCTTCGATCATTTTAATGCCATCGCCCGTGCTGCCTTCGGAGTTGGTACTTACATAGCCTTCTAAATCGGGACGATATTCTTCGATCATTTCTTCATTGGCACCATAACCGCCTGTTGTTACAGCAACAGCATCTGCGTCAATCGTCTGTTTATCACCGTTCACCTCAATTTCAACACCATTAACTTGACCGTTTTCTTCGTTGATTTTTGTCACATCGGTGTTTACAAAAATCGGAATATCATTTTCGTCTACGTTACGCAATAATCCTTCGACTAAATAACCACCAACTGCGGAACCATCTTCTGGTCGATGAATCCGTTGGACGCTGGCACCGCCGCTGTAACTAATATTGTTTAAAGTAATACCCATGTTATCGAGCCAATCAATCGCATCAGATGAATGATCAACGAAATAACGTAATAGCTCTTTATCATTTGTTTCTTGACCGCCTTCTAAGGTATCGTCATAAAAGGTGTCATTACTATCTTCGATATCTTCTGCTTCCTGAAATTTAGTTTCTGACGCATTCATACCTCCAGAAGATTTCGTTGTGTTACCACCTGCGACTGGTAACTTTTCTAAAATAACTGGATTAGCGCCATCTTCTTTGGCTTGAATAGCAGCAGACATTCCTGCGCCACCAGCCCCCACGATCACTACATCGTAATTGTCTTCTAATTCACTAGGATCGGCATACTCCTCTTGTTCTGAGGCACCTGAAGCCGCATCAGCGGATTCCTCCGTAGATTGATTTGTTGCTTCTGATGAACTTTCCACATTATCGGGAGTCGTTACGCCACAAGCACTGAATACAATTGTTGATGAAAGTACCAACAAACTGTTAACAAGTTTTTTCATAAAATTTTTCCTCCTTTTATAATTACCAACAACAAGTATAAAATATCACAAACGAAAAATATAGTGTTTTGTGCAAATAAATATAAGAGAGAACTGTATTTTTTCTGTTATCTAAGATAGTAAACAGCTGCCTATCAACTTTTTAAGTCTAAAGAGGCTTTTTTGTTAAAAATCATCAGTCGAACCAGTGAATAATTGTACAGGTTAAGGTATAATTAAGTTAATTGAGAATCATTCTTAGTCAGAGGTGAAAAAATGATGGAAATTGATTTTTCTAAAAATTTAGCGACTTTAGTCAAAGAATATCCAGTCACAAAGGAAATTATGACGGAGTTAGGCTTTGCAGATATTAATAAACCCGGTATGTTACAAACGGCAGGACGATATATGACAATTCCCAAGGGTGCCAAAATGAAAAAAATTCCGTTAGAGATAGTGATTGAAGCATTTGAAGCGCGTGGTTTTGAAGTAAAAGGGGTAGAATGAAATGGCACGGACAAAAGAAGAACGTAAAAAACGAATTGTAGAAATTCTATCGATGCTGCACGAAGAAGGGACATTTGAAGAGGCCAAACGTTTGTTTAACGAAGAATTTGATGGTGTGGATGTGACGGAAATTACTTCAGCAGAAAAGTCATTGATTCAAGGCGGATTAAAACCAGAAGAGATCCAAAAATTGTGTAATATTCATGCATCCGTTTTCAAAGGGTCCATTAATGATATTCATAAATCTGATGCAGCTTACGGACAGCCAGGACATCCGGTTCATACATTGAAATTGGAAAATCAAGTATTACAATCATTGGTTACCGATGAAATTGATGATCTAATGAAAAAAATCGGCAAAGGAGACTGGCAGAAAAAAGAACGGTTGATTGCAGCACTGAAAGACCTCAAACAAATGGATAAACACTATGCTCGTAAAGAAACGCTAATCTTTTCTTATATGGAAAAATACGGCATAACTGCGCCTCCTCAAGTCATGTGGGGTGTTGATGATGAGATCCGAGAGCTAATAAAAGATGTCCTTGTTTATGCCGAAAACCCGCGTGCTGCGTTTAATCCACTTTCGGAAAAATGGGAAGCTGCTAAACATGAAATCGAAGAAATGATTTTTAAAGAAGAAGAAATTATGACACCGATGACACTAGATGTTTTTAGTTTAAAAGATTGGGAAAATATTGCTGAAGATAGCTATGATATTGGTTTTGCTTTTATTCCCGCACCCCTTGGCTGGCAAGCTGGGCCTAGTGATCTGGCAAAAGAAAAAGAACGTGAAGTACAAAGACAAGCAGCCATCCAACAGGCTAAAGAAACAACAGACGGGATTGCAGAAGGTTTAGCAAATGCCCAAGTACAAGAAGTAGAAGAATACGATTGGCAAACTGTTGATTCAAAAGATACAGTGGTGCTTCCTACAGGGATTTTACAACTAGAACAGTTACTAGCAATCTTTGAAGTGTTGCCCGTAGATTTAACTTTTGTTGATCATAATGACCGCGTCCGTTTTTTCTCAGAAGGAAAAAAACGCGTTTTTCCACGTACAAAGTCAATTATTGGTAGAGAAGTGGTGAACTGTCATCCGCCAAAAAGTATGCATATCGTCGAAAAAATCTTAACCGATTTTCATTCAGGAGAAAACGATACTGCAGATTTTTGGATTGATATCAATGAACGCAAAATCTATATTCGCTACTTTGCTTTAAAAAATCAAGAAAACCAATATCTCGGTTGCTTAGAAGTGACCCAAGATATCACGGATATCCAAAAAATTTCCGGCCAAAATCGATTACTAGAAGGCTTTACAAAAGATTAAATGCATAACAGCACGTATGGATTTCTGCAAAGTGATCTCCATACGTGCTTTTTATTTTTTGCCATTATTTAAAAAATTTCTGTCAATAATTGTAAAAGAGTTTAAATCAGCATTCATTCGTTTCAAAAATGACAAAAAACAAGTATTTTCTATTGCATAAAATAAAAGGAAATTATATAATGGGCTTAAAGATAAAGTTAGGTACACCTAAAAAGCATTAGATAGATGGAGGAAGACTATGATAGCATTTGATAATATATCTGCCAGCTACGATGGTGTTCATCAAGCAGTAGAAGATGTGACATTTACAGTTGATAAACCGGCGATTGTTGGTATTATCGGACCTAATGGTGCTGGAAAATCAACTTTTATTAAGTCCGCTTTGCATTTGATTGACGGAGGCGGATCAACTACAGTAGATGGAAAACCATTACAAAAAAGGAAAAAAGAAGTCGCTTATGTGGAACAAAAAAGCGATATCGATTATACATTTCCTATTACTGTTGGGGAATGTGTTTCATTGGGGCTATACCCAGAAAAGCAATTTTTTCAACGGATAACAAAAGAAGATTGGCAAAAAGTGGATCATGCGTTAGCTTTAGTTAAAATGGAAGAATTTAAGGATCGTCAAATTGGCGAATTATCGGGCGGTCAATTCCAACGGATCTTAATTGCTCGTACATTTGTTCAAGATGCGACTTTCATTTTCTTAGATGAACCTTTTGTGGGAATTGACGCGACTAGCGAACAAATTATCATGGAATTATTGAGCGGTTTTAAAAAAGAAGGTAAAGCGATATTCATCGTTCACCATGATTTGAGTAAAGTAGAAAGATACTTTGATGAACTCGTCATTTTAAATAAAAAATTGATTGCCAAAGGGCCGACGGATGAAACCTTTACGAAAGCGAACTTACAAGAGGCTTTTGGTGACACTATTTTCGTTGGAGGAGGTCAGGTAAATGATTAGTGATTTTATTGAAGGATTAATGGATTATCATTTCTTGCAAAATGCTTTAGTGACCTCAGTTGCCATTGGTATAGTCGCAGGTGTGGTTGGTTGTTTTATTATTTTAAGAGGGATGTCTTTAATGGGCGATGCCATTTCTCACGCGGTTTTACCGGGTGTGGCGTTATCTTTTATTTTAGGGATTCATTACTTTGCAGGTGCTGTTGTATTTGGGGTTCTAGCTTCGATCCTGATTACCTATATTTCGCAAAATAGTACGATCAAAAGTGATACAGCCATTGGGATCACATTTAGTTCATTCCTGGCTTTAGGGGTTATTTTGATTGGTGTAGCAAACAGCTCGACGGATTTATTTCATATTTTATTTGGGAACGTTCTAGCTGTACAAGATGTAGATAAATGGCTAACCATTGGTATTGCTCTATTTGTAATTGCTGCAATTATTATTTTTTACCGCCCGCTTTTAATCACTTCGTTTGATCCTAATATGGCCAAAGCTTTTGGTATGCGGGTGCAAGTGTATCATTACTTACTGATGATTTTATTAACCTTAGTTTCGGTTACGGCGATGCAAAGTGTCGGAACAATCTTAATTGTTGCACTTTTGGTAACGCCAGCAGCAACCGCTTATCTTTATACTAAACGGTTAAAAACCATGATTGTGTTATCAGCCATTTTAGGTGGCATTTCTTCAGTACTGGGGCTTTTTATTGGCTATAGCTTTAATATTGCAGCTGGTTCTAGTATCGTATTAACAGCAGCCTTTATGTTTGTCATTGGATTTTTCTTATCGCCTAAACAACGAATTCAACACGGCAAAAGAAGTTATTTCATTGTGGCGCTGGTAGTGGCATTATTTGCTGGAGGTATTGGTTTTTATGCCCACCAACAATCTAGTGGAGAAGACAGCGACAAGTTAGATGTGGTAGTAACAAACTCCATTATAAATGATATGACAAAAGAAATCGCAGGAGATCGTATCGACTTACACAGCATTGTTCCTGTCGGAAGAGATCCTCATGATTACGAACCACTACCTGAAGATGTCGAAGAATCAACAGAGGCTGATTTAATTTTCTATAACGGCTTGAACTTAGAAACAGGCGGTAACGCTTGGTTTACTAATTTAATGGATAATGCAGACAAAGAAGATAATGAAGATTACTTTGCAGTAAGTCAGGGCGTTGAGCCGCTTTACCTAGAAGAAGGGGAAGACCAAGATCAACAAGATCCCCATGCTTGGATGAGCCTGGAAAACGGAATGACTTATGCTAAAAATATCGAAAAACATCTTAGTGAAAAAGATCCACAAAATGCGGATTATTATGAAGAAAACTTAGATAGTTATCTAGATGAACTAGAAGAGTTGGATCAAGAAGCTAAAGATAAATTCAGTGATATTCCTGAAGATGAAAAACTACTTGTAACAAGCGAAGGTGCTTTTAAATATTTCTCCCAAGCGTATGATGTACCTGCTTCTTATATTTGGGAAATCAATACCGAAGAAGAAGGTACGCCTGAACAAACAAAAAGAGTGGTCGACCAACTTGAAGATACGAATGTAAAATCTTTGTTTGTTGAAACGAGTGTCAATCCTAGTCCAATGCAAAGTGTTTCTCAAGATTCTGGTATTCCGATTTATTCTGAGATATTTACAGACTCAGTAGCTGAACCTGGAGAAGAGGGAGATAGTTATTATGCGATGATGAAATGGAACATCGATAAAATTCATGAAGGTTTAACGCAAGAATAGAAAAATTCCATGAGATCAATTCTATTGATTTCATGGAATTTATTTTTTTTGTTTTGCTTCCGCTGGGCTTTTGGCTAAATGATAATAAATAATTTCTGGAGGCACGCCAAAACGCACCGGTAGCATAGATGTTCCGATCCCATTACTAATCGAAAGCAAAGTTTTTTTAGCTAAGAGATATAACCCATGGGTGTAAGTTAATGAACCTTTGATTTTATAAAAAAGGAAAGGCAGACGAATTTGTCCGCCATGACTGTGTCCGGCTAGAATTAAATCAAAATCTTTAATATTTTCAGTATCTAATACGGCATCAGGTTCATGCACTAAAAGCAGATGCCATTCGGCTAAGGTACGCTCAAAACGAAACTGCGGCTCACCGTTTAAGCAATCATCCATTCCAGCAATGTTAATTGAAACGTCATCATTTGAACCAAAGATTTCTTCGTTTTCCAAAACGGTAAAACCACCTTGGCTTAATACTTCTTTGACAAAATAATAACCTTCCCCGCGATAATCATGGTTACCTAAGATCGCAATTTTTCCCATAGGCGCAGTCATTTTGTTCAATTTCTCAATTAGCCGCTGAGTTTCTTTAGTGGGCCATTTTTCATAATTATCAATTAAATCGCCTGTAAAAACAATTAAATCAGGAGCAACATCCATAATAGAACGAATGACACGATTGATTCGTTGAGGTTTAAAGCTGCGAGAGAAGTGAAAATCGCTTAAGTGACAAATAATGATGTTAGAATCTTGTTCGTAAAGGTCGAAGGCATTGGAAATGTCCAATACTTTTTTTTTATTTTTTTTAATAAAATAATGTTTTTCTTTTAAACGGCGCGGTTCAACGAAGACCATGTAAAAGATCAGACAAAAAATAAGGAATAAAATTCCTAAAATAATGTACATTTAATCGGTCTCCTTTGCCATTTTTTTAACACAACTATACATACTATATAGAATAGTGGAATTATCGGAAAAATGCAATCGAACAAAAAGTTTTTCTTTCATTTATATTCGAATCAATTTCATAATTCATTGCCTTGTTAAATCCTTGATATGACAATACGTTCAAAAAACACAAAAAAGGAACCTCCCCATATGGTACACTTAGGTTGTCCTAGACAGACAAGTACGCCAGGAGGGATTCCTTATGTCTATTATACAACAACCAACTTTATTTGACATCGATTATTTAGAAAAATTGGATATTCAGGAGAAGTATAAAGAAATTTTCTCCCCAATCGATTGGACAAAAGTGTTAGATTTATTTCAAAAAGATACGAAAGTCGGACCGTCTATTACCGTCAATTATGAAGCGGTGCTCCGTTCCTTAATGGCACGGATTGATCAGAAAATTCCTACACAAAAAGCCTTGATTCAACGTTTGAAAAGTGATTTACGTTTGAAACTAAGCGTCGGTTTTCTTTATTCTGAACCCATTCCTTCAGAAGCCACCTATTCGCGAGTGATGGCGATTTTGGCAAACCATCTTTCTGTTTTGGAAAGGATAAACCAGCAATTACTCCAACTCATTCATGAAGAGTTGGACATTTTTACAGAGAATGTGGCGATTGATGTGACTTCGATCGAAGCACGGACAAAGCCTGTAAAAACAGATAATCCAAAGCTCCCATCGACTGAAGCACAACGAAGCATGACCACAGAAGCCATTCTTGAGACCCTACCTTCTTATGCTTCATGGGGCGTGAAGAAAAATAGTCAAGGCAAGAATTATTTTTGGTTTGGCTATAAAGGGACACTCGCTGTTTCTACGAAAAGCCAATATATTTTAAACATGCATATCGCTTCTGCTTTTGCTTCAGATGTTACTTTAGCGATTCCCACCATTCGCAAGGTGGCAGAAGCGTTAAGAATGGAAAAAGAGGCCCCTTATCTCTCTTTAGATAAAGGCTATGACGCCAAAGAAATCTATCAGGAATGTCACGCCTTAGATATCGAACCCATCATTCCATTAAAACGAATAGCGAAAAACGATGGCGAAGTAGACGCTCACTACGCACCGACCTGTCTGCTTGAATATGGTTATAAATATGACAGTTATGATAAAAGATATGGGGCGTTGAAATATGCTCGACCCGAAAAATATTGTAGAGATTGTCCACTACAGCACGAAGGACTTTGCCAAAAAGTCATCAAAGTCAAACAAATGAATGACCCAAGAAAGTATAATCATCCAGCTCGAGGAACGCGTGCCTGGCAACGGAAATACAATGAGCGAAGCAGTGTCGAACGCGTTAATGGTTATTTAAAAGAAAATTACCAGCTAGACAATACCCGTTTTTATCAACCCAGTCATGCGATTGCTTTTTATCACTTGATCCAGCTCACTTATAATGCACGAAACTTTGCCAATCAACGTGTCGCTAAGACAACGAAGAAAAAGAAATAGTCATAGAATTTCGAAAAAATCACACAATTCGAAATTGGATGAGTGTTTGCTTTTTTGGAAAAGTGAATTATGAAATTGGTTCATTCAGAATGTTAGCCAAAAACTCTTTGTTCTAAAAATAATGAAAATATGCTAGGATATATAAGGAGTTGAAACAGTTTCCTTTATTTAAAAGAAACGGTTTGGATGAATAAAGAAAATGGAATCTTTTTATCAAAACTCATATTACGAATAATAAAATGCAAAATTATTATCCGAAATTTGAATGTCGGATAATAAAGCCCACGACTTTTATTCGAAAATACAAATAAAACAGTAAAAGTGAACCAAAATAGTTAATAACGGAGAAAGAATCAAGTAAGCCTTATCCAAGTATTAAATCACGGATAATAAAGCAGTGAACGATTATCCGAAAAACAAATCACGGATAATGAATCAACAAGCTTTTGTCCGAGAAACAAGGAGGAAAATTTTGTGATTTTTGATACACATACGCATTTAAACGCCGAAGAATTTTCCGGCATCGAAGCAGAAACCATCGAACATGCCAAAGAATTAGGAGTTAGTGAAATGGCAGTGGTTGGATTTGATTATCCGACCATCGAGAAAACCCAAAAGTTAAGCCAAGAGTATGAAAATATTTATAGCATCGTCGGCTGGCATCCCACCGAAGCCGGAAGCTATACAAAAGAAGTCGAAAATTATCTACAGGAAGAATTAACCAAGTCTAAAGTTGTTGCCTTAGGAGAAATTGGTTTGGACTATCATTGGATGGACGATCCCAAAGATGTGCAAGAAAAGGTATTTCGCCGGCAAATCGCTATGGCACGCGAAATGCAGCTGCCATTTAGTGTACACAATCGAGATGCGATGGAAGACACTTACCGGATTTTAAAAGATGAAAAGATCCACGACATCGGCGGCATTATGCATAGTTTCAATGGCGATTATGAATGGGCGCAACGATTTTTAGATTTAGGTATGCACTTGTCTTATAGCGGCGTCGTTACTTTCAAAAAGACACTTGATGTACAAGAAGCGGCTAAAAAAATGCCATTTGATCGGATGCTAGTAGAAACGGATGCGCCTTATTTAGCACCTGTTCCTTATCGTGGCAAGCAAAACGAGCCCGGCTATACGCGTTATGTCGTGGAAAAAATTGCAGAATTAAAAGACCTCAGTGTTGAAGAAGTGGCTGCACAGACCACTACGAATGCGCATCGACTGTTTGGTATTAACCAATGAATGGAGGAAAAATAGAAGAAGTCATTGTCGTTGAAGGTAAAGATGATACGAGACGGCTCCAGGAGGTATTCCCGGTTGATACAATTGAAACGATTGGTTCTGCGATTAACGAAGAAATCATTGAGCGTATTATCCATGCGCAAGAAACTCGCGGCGTGATCGTTTTTACTGATCCTGATTACTCGGGTGAAAAAATTCGTAAAATCATCATGAATGAAGTGCCCGACGCTAAGCATGCTTTTTTACCGCGTGATAAAGCACGAGGCAAAAGAAAATATGCTAGTTTAGGAGTGGAGCATGCTAGTGATGAAGCGATTTTAGCAGCACTAGAGCACGTGGTAACACCAACGAAAGAACAAGATGTACCCAAAATCCCACGACAATCTTTACTCAATTACGGTCTACTAGGTGGAAAGCAAGCGAAAAGACGTCGTGAATTATTGGGAGATGAACTGCGAATTGGCTATACCAACGGCAAACAACTTGAAAAGCGTTTAGCGATGTTTCGCATTACTGAAGAAGAACTAGAAAAAGCCATGAAAATCGTGGAGGAAAATTTGTGAAAGATAAAAGAGAAATTGCGGTACCCTCAAAAACCAAAGAAATTTTAGCTAAACACGGACTTACCTTGAAAAAAAGTTTGGGGCAAAATTTCTTAACCGAGCCCAATATTTTGCATAAAATCGTACAGACGGCAGATGTCACGAAAGAAACGAACATCATCGAAGTAGGTCCTGGGATTGGTGCTTTGACTGAACACTTAGCGCAAAATGCGGCGCAAGTATTGGCCTTTGAAATTGATGAGCGGCTGATTACCGTTTTAGCTGATACCTTACAAGAGTTTACGAATGTAACGATCCGCCATCAAGATGTCTTACAAACGGATTTAGTAAAAGTAACGGATGAAGCTTTTTTTGAAAATTTGCCGATTAAAGTCGTCGCTAATTTACCTTATTATATTACTACACCTATTATGATGCATTTTTTGGAATCGACACTTCCAGTAGCTGAAATGATTGTGATGATCCAAAAAGAAGTCGCAGAACGCATCAACGCTAAACCTGGGACTAAAGCTTACGGTTCTTTATCCATTGCGGTGCAGTATTATATGGAAACAGAAATTTCATTCATTGTTCCTAAAACCGTTTTTGTACCACAACCTAAGGTGGATTCAGCAATCTTGAAGCTGACGCGCCGCAGACAACCAAAAGTTCAGGTAAGCAATGAAAAAGCCTTTTTTAGATTAACCAAAGCCGCTTTTCAATTGCGCCGTAAAACTTTATGGAACAACTTGCAGCATACTTATGGGAAAGATCCTGCAACGAAAGCCTGGTTGCAAGAAAGTTTGGAACAAGCTGAAATCGATCCTTCTCGCCGTGGCGAAACCTTGTCACTAGAAGAATTTGCTTGTTTAAGTAATAAAATGGAAGAAAACGCAGTGGATACGCAATAAAAACACGATCTGTCTTGACAGGTCGTGTTTTTGTCGGTAAACTTAAGCTCAATCTAAGGTGTCAAGACACCCTGTGAGGAGACCGAAAATGAAAAAGAATTCTATCCACCAACTAACGCTTTCAGCTTTATTAATTGCATTAGGTGTACTAATTCCGCTTGTTATGCCGCGCATTGTTATTGGTCCGGCATCATTTACGTTAGCGAGTCATGTACCGTTATTTGTGGCCATGTTTTTTTCACCTCGTATGGCAATCACCGTTGCTTTAGGAACGGCATTTGGCTTTTTACTAACTGCACCTTTCATTATTGCATTACGAGCACTTTCCCATCTAGTTTTTGCTGTTTTAGGAGCTTATTATTTACAAAAACGACCACAAATTGTGAATCAGCCCAAAAAATTTCAATTGTATAATCTCGTCATTGCGATTATTCATGCGGCAGTTGAAGTGTTAGTCGTTGCCGGCTTTTTCCTTTTAGGCGGCAGTCCGCAAGTAAGCTATGATCATTCGATGTTTACGTTATTATTTGGTTTTATAGGAGTGGGCGGTGTTATCCATAGTTTGATCGATTATAATATCGCCTTTTTTGTTGTTAAAACGCTCAGTAAAGCCTATGCTGTGCCTGTATTTAAGAAGGCAAAAGAAGGTTAAAAAACCATATTCGAAAAGCAAAAAGGATATTGCAGTTCTGTTATTTTCTATATGACAGTTCTGCTTTTTTTGATAAGTATAATTTATCAATCTTCATTAAAAAAATTATTTGTATTCTACGGAGAAATCGCTTATTATTATAGTGAAAAACATCACAAAATAAAAAGAGGTTTCATATGCAGAAAAAAAGCTATCATTTATTAGTTGCTAGTCTTTATTTTAATTATATCTTTCAAGGGATGGCTGCGATCATTCTTTCACAAAATATGAATGAACTAAAGGTCTTTTGGCAAGCCACCACCAGCCAGGTTACTTTGGTGATGAGCGCGATTGGTTTAGGTAGAGTATTAGTCTTGTACTTTTCTGGCTATTTTTCAGATCACTTTGGGCGCAAGAAAACCGTCATTATTGCTATTGTATCCTATGCTATTTTCTTTTTGGGCTTATTACTGAGTCGTAATTACCTTGGGGCAGCTTTTTTTGCCCTTTTTGGTGGCGTCAGCAACGCCTTTTTAGATACGAGTACATATCCGACGTTAATGGAAGCTTATCCTAACCAAAGAGTGAATAGTTCATTAAGCGTTTTGAACAAAGCATTTATCTCAACAGGACAGTTTATTTTACCGTTTCTGACCCGTTTTCTTATCCAAAGAGGGCTATTTTTCGGCTGGACGTTTATTTTATGTGCCATCTGTCTTTTAGCAAATATGATTCTTTTGATTTCTTTGAGTTTTCCGCCATTAAGTACAAGAGAAGTACCTACTAATAATGATGAAAGGACATTTTATAAACCAACGAATCATGGAATATTTCGTTTAGATGGCACTGCTCTATTGGTTTTTTCTTTCGTCTCTGTTTCGATCTTTAATATATTTATTTTATGGATTCCGCAATTTGTCGAGGAAGCTGGAATTACCACTCATGAAAACAGTTTGATGTTTGTCAGCATTTACAGCGCGGGCTCGTTTATTTCGGTGTTTTTAACTTCTGCCATTGTAAAAAATGGCGTTCATATCCCTAAATTCATTTTATTTTGCTTGATCGTTTCGGCCAGCGCGCTATTTATGATGCTAGTATATCCAGTTTTTATTTCCGTATTCATCGCTTCGATTCTTATTGGCCTATTTGCCGCAGGGGGCATTTGGCAATTAGGATTGATGTTGATGCTAGAAATGTTTCCCGTCTATAAGGGAAAGTGTACTAGTTATTATTCGCTAGCAACCGCCATTGGGATCATGGTGATTCCTTACATCACAGGAAATTTAAATGATCTTTTGGGAATAAATGCTATTTTTTGGTTCAATTTTCTGTTAGTTTTGATCGGCTTGTGTGCCGCGCTTATGATCACTATGCGGTACAATAAATTGTTCAAAAAAACAGAAGAGACTGTCATTCTATAAATAGAATTTATTGATTATTTAAAAAACAAGCATTAGACGTTATAGATCACGTTACTTATAATAGGTTTGTAGAGATTGTATGATTGATAAGGTCGTTTGTGAACAATTGCGCAAATAATCTTATTATAAACAATTTGAAATAGCGCTGGGAGTACGAACAGTGTACCTTCAACGTAAATAAAAAAATGAAGGAGATTATAAACATGACAGAAAGATTAACTGGCCATTCGTTGTTAATTAGCTTGATCGCAACGCCCATACGACACAGTATGTCTCCTACCATGCATAATGAAGCATTTGCCAAATTAGGTTTAGACTATGCTTATTTGGCATTTGAAGTGGGAAATGAAACATTAAAAGAAGCGGTGGATGGGATTCGTGCTTTGGGCATTAGAGGTTCCAATGTTTCCATGCCGAATAAACAAAAAATTATCCCTTATTTAGATGAAATTGCTCCTGAGGCTGAATTAATCGGCGCGGTAAATACAGTAACCAATAAAGATGGCAAGGGCCATTTAGTGGGCTATTGTACAGATGGGACAGGTGCGATGCAAGCTTTAGTTGATGAAGCAGTCATGGTGAAAGATCAAATTGTTACGCTGAGTGGAGCAGGAGGCGCCGGCACAGCAATTGCCATTCAAGGAGCTTTCGATGGAATAAAAGAATTGCGTATTTTTAATATTAAAGATGAACATTATGACAATGCCAAAGCGACTGTAGATAAAATTAACGAAAATACGAATTGTCAAGCGACCTTGACTGATTTGGCTGATCAAGATGCGTTTAAACAATCCATTGCTGAAAGTTCAATTTACATTGATGCCACAAGTGTTGGCATGAAGCCATTAGAAGATCAAAGCTTAATTGATGAGCCAGCAGTGATCCGTCCAGACTTAGTGGTGCTTGATATTTGTTACGCACCAAGAGAAACGAAATTATTGAGCTTTGCTAGAAAACACGGCGCAAAAAAAGCGATCAATGGCATTGGCATGATGATCCATCAAGGCGCTGCAGCTTTTCAACTGTTTACCGGAGAAGATATGCCCGTAGATTATATTAAAGAATTACTATTTTCCGAAGAATAATGAGTGAATGCAAATCATCCATTAAGAGCGATGAATTTCAACTAGTTGAGATTTATCGCTATTTTGCGTTTAAATTAAAAAGATGGGCTTTACTTTATCCATAGAAATCGAATCGTTTTAATTTTAAGAAAATTCTCAATTAAACTTTACAATTGATTAAAACAGGTTTACCATTTTTTTAATGCAAATAGAAAGAAGACTGATTTATGACCAAAACACTATATAAAAACGCACAGGTATTTACCGGGAAAAATGAAGAATTTACAGCAGGTTTCAATTTTGTAGTTGATGATGAGACTGGCACTTTTACTCAAGATGAACAAGTTGATCAAACAGTTGATCTTGCTGGTCAATATGTTATGCCAGGAATGATTAACGCACATACTCATATCGTTGCTGATCCTTATGCCAAAATAGCGCAATTAGGATCACCAGACGCGACGGCTCCAACGGCTACTTTCTTAGCTTTAAGCAATTTACAAAAATTGTTGGCCGATGGCGTCACTTATATTCGCGACGTTGGTTCCGTTGCTGATGTAGATCTAGAACTGGCTGCTCTTGAAAGACAAGGAGATTTATTTGCACCAGGAATTATTGCTTCAGGCTCGCCATTGACGATGACAGGGGGTCACTTCAGCGAAGCAGCTTATGAAGTTGATGGGGTCGATGAAGTCAGAAAATATGCACGTGTTTTACTGAAAAAAGGCGTTGACAATATTAAACTGATGGCTACCGGGGGTGTATCCTTTAACGGGGAGACACCCCACGATATACAGCTGACTGAACCAGAATTAAAAGCTGCAGTCGAAGAAGCACATCATAAAGGCCGGACTGCTAATGCGCACGCCCAGGGAACAGTAGGTATACAAAACGCGCTTCGTGCAGGAGTGGACTCAGTTGAACATGCTGTTTATTTAGATGATGAAACGATTGATATGTTTTTACAAAAGGGCACGTATATTGTTCCCACATTAGCTGCACCTTGGGCCATTAACCAAAATACTGAACAGCTGCCTGATTTTATGGTCGAAAAATCTTTAGGCCTTGAAAAAGCGCACATCAAAAGTATTGGTAAAGCCGCTCAAGCAGGCGTGAAATTAGCAATGGGAACGGACTCGGGCACCGCTTTTAATAATTTTGACAAAAATTCTTCATTAGAATTGGAATTAATGGTAAATGCGGGCGCTACAAATTTACAAGTATTACAAGCAGCAACGATAAACGCGGCTAATTTATTACAAGTGGCCGATCGGGCGGGTACGATTGAGCCCAATAAGTTTGCTGATTTTATTGTTTTAGCTGACAATCCGCTAGCAGATATCAAAGCAATTCAAAAAGAAAAGACGGTTTACAAAAAGGGAAAAGAAGTAAAATGAAAATATAAAGCACTGAGTGTAAAATTTATTTGAATAGGGAAAAATCGCCTTTATCTTTAGAGACTGTCACAGCCTAATGATAAAGGCGATTTTAATGGAGAAAGACATGAAGAGAGAATCAAAGAAACAACCCCTGTCTTTGACTT
The DNA here is from genome assembly GCF_003795145.1 of Tetragenococcus koreensis. GTDB lineage: Bacteria > Bacillota > Bacilli > Lactobacillales > Enterococcaceae > Tetragenococcus > Tetragenococcus koreensis. The sequence goes on from NZ_CP027786.1 coordinate 2,309,837, forward strand.
AACAGGGATTGTTTTTCAATCCCCATATTTGCCTTTCTTTAACCGATTCTCTTATATTTTTCCTTTTCCCCTTAATAACTAGGAAGACTTTTTCCGATTCCTTCTTATCATAGTCAGCCAACTAGCCTTTCACCCTCTGTCTTTACACGAACAGAAAGTATTCCTAGGTTGTCAAAACGGGGACTTTAACTCATAATAGTCAGTGTAAGGTGAAATGACTACTTAGCAACAACAAAAGGTCGCTAAGGAATGGTTTATAGGATTCTCCAAAAAATAGGAAGATTAAAATCCTAAATCTAATAGGCAGGACAGAAATAGATGCAAACAGAAAAATTTGGCGTTACTAAAGACGGACAAGAAGCTTTTTTGTACACATTTGAAAACGATAACAAAATGAAAATGACTGTGAGTAATATTGGGGCAGTTTTAACTAATCTTTGGGTGCCAGATAAAGAGGGCAACTTAAGAGATGTTGTTTTGGGTTATGATACTGTCGCAGCCTATGAAAATAATAGTGATACTCATTTTGGCGCAACAATAGGACGTAGTGCAAATCGTACAGAAAATGCTAGATTTGAGTTACGGGATAAAAAGTACAAATTAGCAAAGAATGATGGTAAGAATAATTTGCACAGTGGTCCCAATGGTTATCAGCTGAGAATTTGGACGGTGAAAAAAATAGATGACACAAATCATTCCATTACTTTTTCACTTGTTAGCTCTGATGGAGACCAAGGCTATCCAGGAGAATTACATTTAGACGTGACCTATCAGCTACAAGAAAATGGAATAAAGATTACCTACCATGGAGTTTCTAATGAAGATACTATTTTTAATCCAACGAATCATAGTTATTTTAATCTAAATGGTCATGCAAGTGGCGATGTTTCAGAACATAAATTACAATTAAAAGCAAAAGCTTTTACCCCAGTAAAAGACAACCATTCAATTCCAACGGGTGAGGTATCGACAGTCGAAGATACACCAATGGATTTCAGGCAAGAGAAAACCATTGGCAGCGATATCGAGGAAGAATATGATCAGTTGATCTATGCTAAGGGCTATGATCATAATTTTGTCTTAGAAGAAACGGAAAAATTTGCTAAATTAACTGGCAACCAAAGTGGCATTACAATGCAAGCTGAAACAAATATGCCCGGAGTTCAAATATATACAGGGAATTTTTTAGATCATGTTTTAGGGAAAGACGGGGCTGTTTATCCAACCCGTGCAGGAGTTTGTTTGGAAACGCAATATTTTCCTAATGCAGTAAACGAAGAAAATTTTGTTACTCCTTTATTGGAGAAAAATAAAAAGACGGCGTATTGGACACGTTACTTTTTTTCTTTAACATAGGTCCGCTTAAAACCTTCCAAATAGGTTTGGGAGGTTTTTATGATGATTAGAGGAATTTTTCTCTGTTATATTTATACAGTTCTATGCGTGATCATTCACCGAATTCATTTAATTAAAATAAAAAATTTATTGAAAAACTGGAGTAACAAACGTATCATAGAACTGGTTAAAGAACTGATAAAAAGAATGGAGTAAATAATTATGCAAGAAGAGCTAGAAAAAGAAGAGAAAACAGGATTCCAGATGCCGCACACCTACGTGATCATCTTTGGGATTGTGGTGGTAGCGTGGCTTTTGACTTTAGTTATCCCAGCCGGTAAATTCAGCACAGAAGAAGTAGAATACGAAACTGGTGATGGCGGAGTTGAAACACAAGAAGTGCTACAGCAGGATTCATTCCGTTATATGCATCCGCTTGAACAAGATACTTTGCGTACAGAGTTAGAAGAGCTGTCACAAGATACAGAGACATTAGCTAATCTTCAAGTGGAAGAAGAGGACTTAACGCAAGTTTTAGATGAAAACCAAGAGATTTCGTTAAGCCAATTGTCTGAAATTGGGCTGTCTGAAGATGAGCTGTATGATCTTTATGGAGATAGTGTTTATGACACGTCTGAAAATTTGAACAAAACTGCTAATGTCTGGGGAACAGAAGATCATTATGGTTTTGGTGTGTTCAATTACTTGTTTGAAGGGTTGGTAACCGGGGATCGGTTTAGTTCTGCGATCGGAATTGTGGCGATGCTTTTGGTAGTCGGCGGTGCCTTTGGAATTATCATGAAAACTGGAGCGATCGATGCTGGGATCTATGCCTTTTTACGTAACGCTCGTGGCATGCAGGATTTAGCTGTGCCTTTGATTTTTGTCGCTTTTTCTTTTATGGGCGCAACTTTTGGGGCTTCTGAAGAAGTGATTGCTTTTGCGATTATTATTGTGCCGTTTACGATTGCGTTAGGTTATGATTCGATTACGGCGGTGACGATTACAATTGCGGCGGCTGAAATCGGGAATGCGGCCTCCTGGATGAGTCCTTTTAGTATCGCGATTGCCCAAGGAATTGCCGGATTGCCAGCGTTATCTGGAGCGGGCTTTCGGATTGTCATGTGGATCGTTATCACGACCCTTGCTTGTGGTTATACGGTTCGTTATGCCAGAAAAATCAAAGCTAATCCGACCCAATCTGTAACCTACAAGTCAGATGGCTACTTCCGCAAAAATTTAAAGGGACAAAAGGAAGTAGACCATCCATTTACCTTAGGTCATAAAGTAATTTTGTTGGAATTATTAGTAGGTTTAATTTGGATTGTTTATGGTGTGATGGCTCAAGGGTTTACGATCCCGGAAATGGCTTCTCAATTCTTTGTAATCGGACTAGGTGCAGGCGTGATCGCTATTGTTTTACGTGTGAATAATATGAGAATTAATGATGTTGCATCAGCCTTTCAAGATGGTGTGGCAGACCTTGCTCCAACAGCTGCAGTTGTCGGCATGGCCCAAGGGATTCTTTTAGTATTAGGCGGTTCAGATGCAGGTAGTTATTCAGCTTTAAATACAATTTTACACAGTGTCGGTCAACTCTTATCAGGCGTGCCTTCAATGATCGCTGCTTGGTTTATGTATATTTTCCAAAGTTTATTTAACTTAGTCGTGACATCTAATTCAGGACAAGCTGCATTAACTATGCCAATTATGGCACCTTTAGCAGACTTGGCGGGCGTTTCGGTTCTATAATATATGACGTTGGTGAGAAATCACTGGCGTCTTTTTTTGTCTCAGAAAATAGAAAACAAGTGAGTTCTCCTGTAGAATAATAGTCGACAAAAACCAAATATCCATAGGAGGAACTCACTTGCCTACATCAAATGATATGCAAAATGTACTAGATATTCAAGACAAAAACATGATTTTCGAAGATAACTGCGTGTCTTATGGGATACACAAACAAAAGAAATGTAAATTTATAGACTGTACATTGACTTATATTCCTACGGAATGTAAGAAATGTCAGGAACCAAACAAGGACTTCTCTATCTATAAAAATGGGACTCAGACTTCTAGAATCACTTTTCCAATATCTGGCATTTACCCGACCTATCTTAGAGTGAAAAAGCAGCGGTTCAAGTGTACATCTTGTGAAGCAACATTTACTGCGGAAACACCGATTGTAAAAGAGGCGTGTTTTATCTCTAATTTTATCAAAGCAGAAATACTGGCGAAGTCAGCTGATGCTCGTTCGATCAAGAGCTTGGCAGAAGAGACGAATGTCTCTTCCACAACGATTCAAAGAATCATCAATGAACAGGTGAAGTATTATCGACCTTACTATCATTCATTGCCGGAGAACTTGTCTTTTGATGAGTTTAAGTATGGTAATGGGCAAATGGCTTTTGAGTATATTGATGTCGTAACAGGAACGATACTAGATATTTTAGAAAGCAAAGATACTCGTACAATCAAAGATCACTTCTGTTCTCGATACAGCCAAAACCAGAGAAATCAGGTCAAAACGATTACGACAGACATGAATGCCAGTTACGTCAGCTTCATCCCTGAACTGTTTCCAAACGCTGATATCATTATTGATCGATTTCATATCGTTCAGCTCGTGAACCGAGCGATGAACAAAACACGCGTAAAAGTCATGAATCGACTTCGAACGTCCAATGGAGAAGACCAAAAGAAGTACAGACGACTCAAACGCTTCTGGAAGAAACTACTGAAGAAAGAGTCCGAGTTGTCTTATACTACCTATCAATACTTTCCCATGTTCGGACAGCGTCTGGAATCAGCAATCGTTTCTGAGATGTTGGCGTACGATCCAGAACTAAAAGCAACTTATACAATGTATCAAGCTATTCTTAAAGCCGTCGAACACAATGACTCAAAACAGTTAAGAACTGTTTTAGATCAACCCGCTTCTCCTGAACTATCTGGATACATGAAAACCAGTTTAAAGACGTTGAGCGCTCATTTTCCTCATATCCAAAACACCTTCTATTATCCTTATAACAATGGAAAGATAGAGGGAATCAATAACAAGATCAAAGTATTGAACCGGGTAGCCTATGGTTACGGTAACTTTATTCATTATAAAAATCGCATTATCCTGCACTTCAATTTAAAACCAATCAGAAATAAAATCAAAATGATAGAAAAAGAAAGAGAACATACAGCAGCGTAAGCTCGTTGTACATCCTCTTCCAAAATCTATTATTATTTGACTTTATTCTTTACCAACGTTGTTTGACAGAGAACCTTATTATCAATCAAAACCAAAGAAAGACGAATCAGAACTTGAAGAAGTAGTCGCTGAAGAATTTATCCGCAGCCGAAAGGCCTACGGCTCAAGAAAAATAAAAAAAGCCTTATCAAAACGAGGCATTCAGATCAGCCGACGAAAAATTAGTAGAATCATGAAAAATAGAGGATTAAAATCGAGCTATACTGTTGCTTATTTTAAAGTACATCATTCTACTTGCAATGAAGCCAAAACGACAAACGTATTGAATCGTAAATTCTTAAGAGACAACCCATTAGAAGCGATCGTAACAGACTTGACTTATGTACGAGTCGAGAAAAAATGGAATTATGTCTGTTTCATTTTGGATCTGTTCAATCGAGAAATTCTCGGCTATTCTTGTGGAGAACATAAAGATGCCGTTCTAGTAAAAAAAGCATTTAGCCGTATCAAACAACCTCTGACAGAGGTTGAGATTTTTCATACTGATCGTGGAAAAGAGTTTGATAACCAAGCTATTGATGAATTATTAACAACTTTTGACATCAATCGATCATTGAGTCATAAAGGCTGTCCTTTTGATAATGCCGTAGCTGAATCAACTTATAAGTCGCTGAAAGTAGAATTTGTCTATCAATACACATTTGAAACCTTACAACAATTGGATTTGGAGTTATTTGACTATGTCAATTGGTGGAACCACCTTCGGTTGCACGGTACACTTGGCTACGAGACACCGGTTGGTTACCGTAACCAGAGATTGGCGCAGCGAATCCTTGATAATGAGCTCGGATGTGCTAACGCTAGCGAGGCAGTCTAACTTTAACTGTTAGCTCCTGCCGAAGATCGTCACATCCGAGGAGGCTCATTGTCAAGGACAATCGGAATAGCATACGGAAAGAAGTTCTGCACCTTATAAAATTTGTCAAAAAAACTGTTGCCATTCCAACTTATTTTATGAAAAGTATTTATCATATTGGATACGACTTTCAATAGTCTCCTGTTCTATATAACATTTAAGTCTTTCAAAAAATAGAGAGCTATGAATTTGTAGGAGTTCATTTATAATTTCTGGTGCCTCAGTTCTAGAAATGCCGAGATATGATGTTAAGAAAGTTGAGAGTATGAGACGTCTTTCTTTAAGTAAAGCTACTTGTTCCTCACCCGAGGATGTTAAAAAAACACCTTGATAAGAAATGTGCTGAATCATATTTTGATTTACCAGTCTATCCATTATTTCTGTAACAGAAGAAGGCTTGACCTCTAGGATATCAGCAACCTGTCTATTTCTTACCAACTTTTTATCTTTACTAAGTTTGTCAATAACTAGCAGATACTTTTCTTGGGTTGGTGTCAATGTTAGTTCTCCTTTCAAGTAAAATCAGTAGCATCCTACGTTATTAAACTGGGGTGTCTTTATGTAACATATCTAAAAATAATCCTAAGAAAAAAATTAGCTAAGTAATAATTTGTCTTTTGATGATATCTTATCGTAATGAGATATCTGAGGACCGCTCAATCATCAAAAGTCGTCCCTCTAAATAAACTACAAGAATAATTACTTAGAGGGAAACTTTAAAATATCAATATGTTTTTAACATTGCTAAGCTAGACCATCATGAATTTTGTTTAGATTCCATTTCATCATTGTATAGTAGGTATCGCCTTCGGAACCTTCTTTTGCTAATGAATCAGTAAAAATTTTGGAATAAATTTCTAATCCCGTTTCATCGGCAACTTTATTCATTGACTTAGATGAAACAGAGGTTTCTACGAACAAATGTTTGACATCAGAGTTTTCTATTTTAGCTAACACAGCTTTCATTTGTTCGGGAGTACCTTGAGATTCGGTATTGATTTCCCAAATGTAAGCTGGCGCAACATGATAGGCTTTTGAGAAGTATTTGAAGGCACCCTCTGAGGTGACCAATAAACGCTGTGATTCAGGAATATCGAGAAATTTTGATTGCGCTTCCTCATGTAACTTTTGTAATTTTTTGATATAAGCATCAGAATTAGTTTGGTAATAATCTGCATTTTTTGAATCTTTTTCCTTTAAGACTTTGGTGATTGTTTTGACGTATTGAACACCATTGGCTAAATCAAGCCAGGCATGAGGATCTTCTTCTTCGACGTTGGTTGTTAAGTGCTCCGGTGTTACACCTTCACTGGCGGCGAAAACATCTTTATCGAATTCTTTATGAGCAGTGCTTACCAACTTCTTGAACCAACCACTACCGCCAGTTTCTAAATTCAGTCCGTTGTGAAATAAAACTGTTGCATCTGTTGCTTTTGAGATATCTTCCGGTTTAGGTTCATACTCGTGGGGATCCACGCCGCGTTGAACAATACTATATAGTTCAACGCGATCTTTAGCCACATTTTTAACCATGTCTTCCAAAATCGAGTTTGTAGTTACTACGCTGATTTTTTTGGAATCTGTTGATTGTTTGGAATCTCCACTTCGTCCGTTGACAAAAAAGATTACTCCGGCGACGGCTGCGATCACTACTACGATGGTTACTAATATTCTTTTCATATTTACGCCTCTTTTCTATTTTTGTGTATATGTAACAAGTTTTGTTTTGGTGAGAAGATAAAGGAAATTAAGAATAACCCTGCTGCGACAATAACAATCGCTGGACCAGAAGCCCAGTTGAATGTGTAGCTGAAGTACAAACCACAAATTGATGCGACAACACCAAATATAGCGGAGAAAACAAGCATCACGGACAAGCGGTCGGTCCAAAAGTATGCTGTTGCAGCTGGCGTAATTAACATGGCCACTACTAAGATGATTCCGACAGTTTGTAATGCTGATACGGTTACTAGCGTTAAGACGAGCATAAGGCTATAGTGGATTAGTTGGGTATTTAATCCATATGTTTTAGCGAAGGTCTGATCAAAGGAAGTGATTAACAATTCTTTATAAAATACTTGTACAAAAATAATCACAATTCCTAAAACAATTGCCGTTGTGATCATATCACTATTACTAACAGCTAGAATGTTTCCAAATAAAATATGGTGTAGATTGGTTGAGCTTTCGGCCATAGAGATTAAAATGAATCCCAATGCATAAAAGAAGCTGAAGACAACCCCTATTGCAGTATCTACTTTGATTTTACTATGAGAAGCCACGTAGCCGATTAACATTGCAGCTAGTACACCAAAAATAGATGCTCCAATCAAGATATTTATACCTAACATATAAGCAACAGCAACCCCTGGCAATACTGAATGAGAAATAGCGTCCCCCATCAAAGACATTCCTCGTAGAATGATGAAACTCCCAATAATCCCAGACATAATCCCCACCATTATTGCAGTGATTAATGCACTTTGAAGGAAATCATATTTTCCTAACGCTTGAAAAAAATCCGAGAGAGCAGTCATTCAATTTACCTCCTGAAATAGAACTGAAGATAAGTCATCACTGAATGCTTTACTGATATTCTTCGAATTGTAGACTTCTTGAGTTGGCCCAAAGTCAATGATTCCGTGATTCATAATGACTAATTCATCAAAGTAATCATAAACTTTATTTAAATCGTGATGGATAACGATAATGGTTTTTTGTTCGTCTCGCCATTGTTTTAAAATAGCCATGATGGCACGCTCACTTTCCACATCAATTCCAACAAAAGGTTCATCTAAGACAACAATTTCTGCCTGTTGTAAAATTGCTCGAGCTACGAATACCCGCTGTAATTGTCCGCCTGACAAATTACCTATTTGCCGATTAGCAAAGTCAGTCATTTTAACTTGCTCAAGAGCTGCATCACAAGCAACACGTTCGCTTTTTCCTGGAGTCTTAAACAATCCCAGTTTTCCATAACTACCAGTTAAAACCAAATCATAGACATTGATTGGAAAACTGAGATCTAAATCCTTTCGTTGCTCTACATAGGCAACCTTCTTTTTTACTGTTGCCATTGAATGACCATCAAGCGCGCTACTACCTGATTTTGGATGAATAAGACCCAATATTGCCTTGATTAAAGTAGATTTACCAGCTCCATTAGGTCCGATAATGCCAGTAATCTTCCCTGCATTAAAATGGACGGATAAATTATTGAATACCGGTGTATCGCAGTACGCAACAGATAATTTTTTTACAGTTAACAAATAAAAACCTCCTTTAAAAACTAAATTTTTCTAATTTTAGTATAACCTCTAAAAATATTTTGGTCAACCTTATTTTTTTTAGGTTTGTCTAATATTTTGCTTTAATTTAATAAAAAAGAGGTGTATGCTTATGATGTTTTTAAAGGAAGGTGGAAATATTTTGAAAGATACAACAAGTCAGTCCGGTAAAGAGCACAAACCTCGATTAATTCAGCATGCGAATGGTCCCTCTTTAGAGGAAATTAACGGAACTGTCGAGGTACCCAAAGGCAAAGGCTTTTGGAAAATCCTGTTCGCCTATTCTGGACCGGGAGCATTAGTTGCTGTGGGATATATGGATCCAGGCAACTGGTCTACTTCGATTACGGGTGGGCAAAACTTCCAGTATTTATTAATGTCGGTCATTTTAATGTCTAGTTTAATTGCAATGCTATTACAATATATGGCTGCTAAATTGGGAATTGTTAGTCAAATGGATTTAGCTCAAGCAATTCGAGCGAGAACGAGTAAAAAACTAGGAATCATTTTATGGATTTTAACGGAATTAGCGATTATGGCAACAGATATTGCGGAAGTAATTGGCGCATCAATTGCTCTTTATTTACTTTTTAATATTCCGCTTGTCGTCGCAGTCTTTATTACGGTATTTGATGTTTTATTATTATTGTTGTTAACGAAAGTTGGTTTTAGAAAAATTGAAGCAATAGTTGTCTGTTTGATTTTTGTAATTCTTTTTGTGTTTGTTTATCAAGTAGCGTTGTCTGATCCTAATTGGGGGGATGTACTTAAAGGATTGGTTCCGACTGGTGAAACGTTCTCCTCTACACATTCAATTGGTGGTCAAACGCCTTTAACTGGTGCATTAGGAATTATTGGTGCAACAGTTATGCCTCATAATTTATATCTACATTCGGCTGTGTCTCAGACTCGAAAGATAAATCGTACGGATGAAGATGAAATCGCCAATGCTGTACGATTTTCAACATGGGATTCTAACATTCAATTGACTCTCGCTTTTTTTGTTAACTCCTTATTGCTCATAATGGGAGTTGCTGTTTTTAAAACAGGGGCAGTGAAAGATCCATCATTCTTTGGGTTGTATGAGGCTTTATCAAATCCGGATACATTGAGTAACGGAATTTTAATCACCGTTGCAAAATCAGGTCTTCTTTCTACATTATTCGCAGTCGCGTTACTAGCTTCTGGACAAAATTCAACGATTACCGGAACTTTAACTGGACAAGTAATTATGGAGGGATTCATTCATATGAGAATGCCAATTTGGCTAAGACGTTTAATTACGCGTTTGATTTCAGTTATCCCAGTGTTAATCTGTGTAATTATTACAAGCAGGCAAGGAACGATTCGGGAGCACACAGCGTTAAATACACTAATGAATAATTCACAAGTCTTCTTAGCTTTTGCGTTACCATTTTCGATGGTACCATTATTAATGATGACCAATAGTGAGGTGGAAATGGGAAGCCGGTTTAAAAATTCGATAGTTATTCGGATACTAGGATGGGGTTCAGTAATTGGATTGACATATTTAAATTTGATTGGATTGCCCGGCCAAATTGAAGGTTTTTTTGGTGAAAAGGTGACATCAAGCCAACTTGTACTAGCTGATTCTATTGCCTATGTCATTATCGTCGCAGTATTACTACTGTTAGCGTGGACAATTATTGAACTGTATAAAGGAAATAAAAAATATAATCAATTAATTAATGAAAGGTAAGATGCACTATGGAAGGATTTGATGAATTTAAAAATATTTTAGTTGGGGTAGATGAATCAGAAGGAGCTCAAAAAGCCTTTCAATATGCTGTAAAGCAAGCGAGTAAAACTGGAGCCGCATTACTGATTGCCTCAATTTTAGAAATTGAAGAGTTGAATGTTTATGAAGCGTTAGACCCTGAGTACTTGAGCCAGAAACAAAGTCAATTGTTACTTAATTTGGAAAAGTACAAACAATATGCAGAAAATAGCGGTGTAAAAAACATTCAGCTGTACAGTGGAGAAGGTGATCCGGCCGAGGAAATTACTAAGACGATTTTGCCAGCAACATCTGCAGATATCTTAATCATTGGATCGCGATCAATGCATGGAATTAAAGGATATTTTGGTTCGCATGCTACTTATATGGTTAAAAATTCTCCAATCTCAATTACAGTTATTAAGTAAATATTGCAGATAATATGTATTTGGGTCAATATCTTGGACAAATTTTAATAGAGATGGTTATGCTATTTCCTCTCTTGACAGGTCTTCAAACTCCTGTGGAGTTAGATAACCAATCGAACTAATGTAGCTAAATAGCGCTCGTTTGGCTTCTTCAAAATCTGAGTAAGTAGTCGTATAGACCTCTTCTTTTTTCAATGATGCATAGGAAGATTCGATTATTGTATACTGGCTGCATAAATCCGTTTGTAGAACCATTCCTCCTGGAATGTGATAATGCTTTTTGGATTAGAGTCAATAGCTGAGACACTTTTTACGAGAGATTTTTTATGTTAAGCAGCCAGTATCTTTTTCTAAAATTCAACCGGAGACAGATATGCTAAAGCACTGTGAATTCTGTGGTTGTTATAAAATCCTTGAACGTAACTGAAAATTTGTCGCCTTGCTTCTTCAAAAGTTTGATATATTGGTCGTTGGGACACATGTTCTTTCTTCAATAATGCATGGAATGATTCGATTCCTTCGTTATCGTAGGGACAGCCTTTACGGCTGTAGGAATGGTGATAGTTAATTCTTTCAGCCGTTCTTCGTATTCATTACTTGTATACTGCGACCCTAAATCGGTATGCAAAATCAGCCCATTTTCAACATTTCTATTTGAAACAGCGTCCTCAAGGGCTTTTTCTACAATAACAGTCGTCATATTACGATCAAAGTGATAACCGATAATTTTTCTTGAATGAAGGTCCATGATGGTTGAGAGATAGCACCATCCATCGTCTAACGTATGGATGTATGTGATATCAGCTACCCATTTCTGATTCAACCTAGTAGTAGAAAAATCTTGCTTCAATAAATTTTGATAGTTTTTCAAGAGTTTCTTGGCAGGCTTACCTGCTTTGAATTTCTTAATGACAATAGATCGGATCTTTTGACGCCTCATTGATCTCTGAATACATTTCATGCTGATTTTTCGATAGTCTGAATAGTTTTGTGCGAGTATATAATGAATTTTCCCAGCACCGTAGACACGACCACTTTCGTGGTAGACACGGAGGACTCGACGATCCAACAAAACTTGTTCGTTAGCTCTTTTGGATGGGGTCGGATTAATTTTACGATAGTACACAGCTCTAGATATGCCAAGCAGACGACACATTTTTGACACACTGTGATGGCCTGCTTCTCTTTCTTGACGGATGAATTCAATGATTTCTATTTCTTTGCCAGCAGGCCGAGTGATTTTTTTAAGATGAGGAGTTCCTCGTCTTTTTCTTTTAATTGCTTTTTTAAAGCTTTAGCTTCGTCCGGAGTAAGTCCGCCCGGACTTATTCTGGTTGTAACTTGAACCCACTTTAGTATAGTAGAATATCCAACTTCGTATTCTAAGGATAATTGTCGTGCTTATTTTCCTTGTTTGTGCAACTCTAAAATCGCTTCTTAAATTCTTTCGTGTAGCGTTTTGGCATGACGAGACACCTTCCTTTGAGATTAGTTTACCCTCTCTCAAAATCTGTCTCAACTTCTATCCTACATCCAGGACTTAATAGTTATTAACAAACACTATTATGAATATCAATTCATGCGCGGATTAAAATATGCTATCGATACCAGTAGTGTTGTGCTTGCGGATAGTATATAAATTTAATAAAAGATTCATTAAAAAAATTACATATAGGATAATTTTGTAGGTATGAATCTGGATAGGCTACAATTAACTAGACAGAAAAATTAAGGTGTGTAGACTAGAAGAAAATATACCAGGAGGAATTTTTATGTCTAAGAGAACACGAAGAACTTTTTCACAAGAATTCAAGCAACAAATCGTCAATCTTTACTTAGCTGGAAAGCCACGTGTAGAAATCATTCGAGAATATGAACTAACGGCTTCAGCATTTGACAAATGGGTAAAGCAATCTAAAACGAGTGGTTCATTCAAAGAAAAAGATAATCTTACGCCTGAACAAAAAGAATTGTTAGAACTACGTAAAAGAAACCAGCAATTAGAAATGGAAAATGATATTTTAAAGCAAGCAGCGCTGATATTCGGACGAAGAGACAAGTAATCGATGCGAATAAGCATCTTTACCCTATATCAGCGATGTGCAGAATATTAGGTCTATCACGTCAGTCCTATTATTATCAATCAAAACCAAAGAAAGACGAATCAGAACTTGAAGAAGTAGTCGCTGAAGAATTTATCCGCAGCCGAAAGGCCTACGGCTCAAGAAAAATAAAAAAAGCCTTATCAAAACGAGGCATTCAGATCAGCCGACGAAAAATTAGTAGAATCATGAAAAATAGAGGATTAAAATCGAGCTATACTGTTGCTTATTTTAAAGTACATCATTCTACTTGCAATGAAGCCAAAACGACAAACGTATTGAATCGTAAATTCTTAAGAGACAACCCATTAGAAGCGATCGTAACAGACTTGACTTATGTACGAGTCGAGAAAAAATGGAATTATGTCTGTTTCATTTTGGATCTGTTCAATCGAGAAATTCTCGGCTATTCTTGTGGAGAACATAAAGATGCCGTTCTAGTAAAAAAAGCATTTAGCCGTATCAAACAACCTCTGACAGAGGTTGAGATTTTTCATACTGATCGTGGAAAAGAGTTTGATAACCAAGCTATTGATGAATTATTAACAACTTTTGACATCAATCGATCATTGAGTCATAAAGGCTGTCCTTTTGATAATGCCGTAGCTGAATCAACTTATAAGTCGCTGAAAGTAGAATTTGTCTATCAATACACATTTGAAACCTTACAACAATTGGATTTGGAGTTATTTGACTATGTCAATTGGTGGAACCACCTTCGGTTGCACGGTACACTTGGCTACGAGACACCGGTTGGTTACCGTAACCAGAGATTGGCGCAGCGAATCCTTGATAATGAGCTCGGATGTGCTAACGCTAGCGAGGCAGTCTAACTTTAACTGTTAGCTCCTGCCGAAGATCGTCACATCCGAGGAGGCTCATTGTCAAGGACAATCGGAATAGCATACGGAAAGAAGTTCTGCACCTTATAAAATTTGTCAAAAAAACTGTTGCCATTCCATCTAAAAATAATTCAATAAAAAAGATTATTATTCTCCACCAACGTCATTTGACGTAGAACCGGCGTTTCAAGACAAGTAGCTGTACTTTGTTTCCAATTAGGTGCTGGTTTTGTCGATGCCTTTACGCCAGTTTCTGCCAGCTTGATCGGTGTATTAGGAATTGCTCACATGAATTGGAGCCAATGGGCGAAGTTCCAAATCAAAATGCAAGGCTTTTTATTCGTTATTGGAAGTGCCTTTATTATCGGCGCAGTACTGATTGGTTATCACTAAGGAGGCGATACAGATGAAGTTACTCAAACAGATTGCAACTTATGCTCCCGAATATCAAGGAATCAAAGATATCTTACTTGCCAACGATAAAATTATCGCTATTGCAGACCAGATCGATACCTCAATTACTGGTGTTGAAGTAGAAGAAATCGATGGCAGTGGTAAAGTTGCGGTCCCAGGTTTTATTGACAGCCATTTCCATTTACTGGGTGGTGGCGGCGAAAACGGGTTTCACAATCGTACGCCAGAAGTACAATTAAGTCAGCTAACGACAGCTGGTGTGACAACTGTGGTCGGCGTACTGGGGACTGACGGCGTTGGACGTGATGATATGGCGTTGTTGAGTAAAGCACGCGGATTAGAAACAGAAGGAATGACCACCTATATGTATGTGGGCAATTATCGCTTGCCAGTAGAAACGATTACCGATTCAGTCATCAAAGATTTGATGGCCATTGATAAAGTCATTGGTATCGGCGAGATCGCGATTGCAGATCATAGAAATGGGGCTCCTACCTTTGCGGAATTTGCGCATGCTGCAGCTGATGCCCGAGTGGGTGGTTTATTAGCAGGAAAAGCAGGCGTAACTAATATTCACGTGGGCCCTGGTAAAAGTCGTTTAGCTTTTATCAAGCAAGCTTTGGAAGAAACCGATATTCCGGTGACTAATTTTTATCCCACCCATTGTGAAAGAAATGAAGAATTGTTAGACGAAGCTATTGCGTTGGCTAAAGCAGGGGGCGTTTTTGATATCACTGGCAGTGAAAATCCTGATCAAACTTATGAATTAGATGGATCGATTCCGTTTCGTCAATGTTTGAAACGAGTGCTTGATGAAGGGCTCGACCCGGATTGTATAACGATGACCTCTGACGGCCAAGGCAGCTTACCGATTTTTGATGAAAATAATCATTTTGTGCAAATGGGCGTAGGTAGCTCGAAATCACTTTTAGTCGGTGTAAAAGAAAGTGTTCAAAGAGAAAATATTCCACTAGAGATTGCTTTACGCGCTATTACAAGTGCTCCGGCCAAATTGTTGAAATTTACGAATAAAGGGCAATTGAAAGCAGGATTTGACGCCGATCTTGTTTTACTTGATGAGACCACTCTATCGATTGATACAGTAATCGCCAAAGGAGAAACAATGGTTGAAAAGGGCGTAGCAGTCAAATGGGGGACCTTTGAACAAAATGAAGTGTGAAATGCATTGAGCTTTCACATTTTCCGAAGCTAAGTTTAAAAAAGAAGGTTTGCAAATTTTATTTTTAAATCTAAATGAACAAAATGCAAGTTACGCTTCTTTAAAAAACAAATCCATTGTAGTTCTTAGACTCCTGTGCTATAGTCTTTGTGGTGGATAAAAGATCCATTAATAAATCAGAGTAGAAAACAGAGCGTCAAGTGCCGGAAGGATGGGATGTTGCTTTCTGGACGAAGGACAGATTTGTTCGCGGTTTTGTTTTCGCATTCGCTGCATTTTAAATGTAGCAGCTCTAGCGACACGTTTGCGTGCCGTAAAAAGGAGATGCTAGTAATGAAAAAAAAGATCAATGCACATATGATTACCATGCTAGGGCTATTGATCGCACTGACCGTTATTTTGTCGCGTGTCTTAGGTTTTGAGTGGCAATTTATCAAAATTTCTTTTGACTTTGTCCCTAAAATTATCATGGGCGCGCTATTTGGTCCGGTTTGGACCGGAGTAGGGGCGGTTGCCGCAGATACGATCGGAATGATGCTATTTGCCAGAGCACCTTTTTTTCCTGGATTTACCCTGAATGCATTTATCAGTGGGTTACTTTATGGCTACTTCTTTTATCAAAAAGAAGTGACTTGGAAAAATGCGATTCTTTGCTCTTTGTCAATTACAATCATTGTCAGCTTAATTTTAACACCAATATGGTTAGCGATCATGTATAACCAACCACTAACTAGTTGGGTTATTTGGGGGCCGCGACTGGTAAAAGCTTTAGTCATGTTCCCAGTTCAATCGATTTTGAATTATATCGTAGGCCGTGCCTTACCGCTGAAACGATTGAAGAGCTATTTACTTACGATTCGTTAATTTAAATGAACAATAACATCCAAAAACAGCTGCATTTATACGAGTGTAGTTTAAAAGGGCAACTCCGCGTTAATTTACGGAGCTGCTTTTTTATTGCTCATTTATTAGATAAAATAACTTCTTCTGGTAAACATTACAATGAAAAACTATTGGAGGCACATCAGCGAAGTAGCCACCAAAATAAAATTTTTAGAGAATGGTTAAAGTAGTAGAAAAATAATATATTCAATCTTGTTAGAAAATGCGTTAAAATAGAGGAAAGAAAAAAGTTTTATCTTGAAAACAAGGATAACTTCAAGTGCCACAAGGTGAAACAATAATCGAAATTTTTTAGGAGTATAGAGATGAAGAAAAAAGGGATTATTATTAGTTTAGCTGCTGTTTTGGTGGCAATTTGCGCAGGTAGTATTTGGGCATTGACGCGGGATGAAGAAAAGCAAACAACAGCGGCCACTTCAACCAGTTCTACTGCAAAAACGATGGAAAGTAGTAGCTCAGAGCCAGCAGAAAATAGTATCGATACGATGATTGATAATATGTCGCTGGAAGAAAAAGTGGGTCAGTTGTTTTTTGTGCGTACACCGCCGGAAAACCAAATTTCTGATATCCAAAATTATCATTTAGGCGGGTATGTTTTATTTGGTGATGATACGGAAAACGCCACTAAAGAAAGTTTACAAGAACAGATTCAGTCTTTTCAAGAAGCTAGCGATATTCCACTGTTGATTGGTTCTGATGAAGAAGGCGGAACAGTTACGCGAATTAGTAATAATTCGGAGTTGGTTGATCAACCATTTAAAGCACCGCAAGAAATTTATGCTGAAAATGGCTGGCAAGGGATTATTCAAGATACTGAACAAAAAGCGGCTACTCTTGATGAATTGGGCATTAATACCGGACTGTTTCCTGATGCAGATGTATCAACAGACGAAGAGTCGTTTATTTATGATCGTACCATTGGTATGGATGCCAAAGGAACCAGCAAATACGTAGAAAATGTTGTCAAAGCATTGGAAGAAGCCCAAAGTGGTTCGACTTTAAAACATTTCCCAGGTTATGGGAACAATCGCGATTCACATGTTGAAATTGTGACTGACGACCGGTCATTAGAAGAATTACGTCAAAATGACTTTCTGCCTTTTGAAGCAGGCATTAAAGCGGGCGCAGACAGCGTATTGGTTTCGCATAATATTGTAAATAGTATTGATCCTGATGCTCCTGCTTCCATTTCTCCTGCTGTTCATGAAATTTTGCGTGATGAGTTAAATTTTGATGGGGTAGTGATGACAGACGATATGGATATGGCTGGATTAGCAGACTTTATTTCCCAAGAAGAAGCGGGCTTAGCAGCATTAAAAGCAGGAAATGATTTAGTGATGTCTTCAAGCTATCAAAGCCAAATTCCTTATGTCATTCAAGCTGTTGAGGACGGCGATTTTTCAGAAGAAGAACTAGACGTCTCTGTTCAACGTGTATTGACTTGGAAAGAGGATTTAGGCATTTTACATGAAAATTAAGTAAATCTCTTTTATAATGGACGTAGAACCAAAGAAGGGAAGGATATATGATGACATTGAATAACAAGTTTCTTTTGAATGATGGAACGAGTTTACCACACATTGCGCTGGGAACAATTGACCTGCAAGGTGGCAAAGGTGTCCATCAAGCCCTCGCTGCCCTTGATATTGGCTACCGTGTTCTTGATACAGCAACCAATTACAATAACGAAGGCATGATAGGCGAAGTTGTTCGTCGTTCATCAATTCCTAGAGAGCAACTCTATGTGAGTGCAAAACTCCCTGGGTTAGCACACAAATATGATAAAGCGATCGCGCTTATTCAAGAATCGCTATATCGCACAGGTTTAGATTATTTTGATAAATTCCTGATCCACTGGCCCAACCCTAAAGAAGGATTGTACGTTGAAGCTTGGCAAGCCCTCGTGGATGCGCAAAAATATGGGTTGATCAAGACAATCGGAGTTTCCAATTTCTTACCAGAACATTTAGATAATATTATTGAAGCAACGGGCGTAACGCCAGCAACCAACCAAATTGAACGTCATCCTTACTTTAATAACAAAGATTTAGTTGCAGAAAACGATAAACGTGGCATTGTTTCTGAAGCTTGGAGTCCATTTGGTCGCGAAATCAACGATGTGTTGACTAATGACACTATCAAAGAAATTGCTAAAAAATACGGTCGTAGTCCTGCACAAGTGATTATTAACTGGGATAATCAAAACCATGTATTTCCAGTGGTTCGCTCAGCTAATCCTAAACATCAATATGAAAACTTCCATTATACAGATTTTGAATTAGCTCAAGAAGATTTGGTTAAAATCGATGCCTTAGATAAGGGAGAAGAAGGCCGTGTCGAAGGCCAAAACCCAAACGAATACGAAGAATTTGTTTAATAAAGGAAAAAAAGCATGTCTGTTTAATAGGCATGCTTTTTCTATTGAATTTATGAGGAGGATGTCTAATGACATTGTATGATCAATTTTATTTAAACGATGGCACAACTTTACCTCATGTTGGATTTGGAACAGTCCATATCCAAGGAGGTAAAGGGGTTCATCAGGTGTTGTCCGCGCTTGATGTTGGGTATCGTGTCCTTGATACCGCAACAGGTTATAATAATGAAGGTATGGTAGGCGAAGCTGTTCGACGTTCTTCTATTCCTAGAGAACAACTCTATGTAAGCGACAAGCTCCCTGGTTTAGCGCATCGGTATGACAAAGCGATCGACCTTATCCAAGAAACCCTTTATCGAACAAAGTTAGATTATTTTGATAAATATCTTATCCACTGGCCCAATCCTCAAGAAGGTTTATACGTCGAAGCTTGGCAAGCCCTCGTGGACGCACAAAAATATGGACTCATTAAGACAATCGGTGTTTCCAACTTTTTACCAGAACATTTAGATAACATTATTGAAGCAACAGGCGTAACCCCAGCAACCAACCAAATTGAGCGTCACCCTTACTTTAATAACAAAGAATTAGTCAAAGAAAATGACAAACGCGGGATTTTATCCGAAGCCTGGAGTCCTTTTGGTCGTGAAATCAATGATACGTTAACCAATAATACGATTAAAGAAATTGCTGAAAAATACGGTCGTAGCCCTGCGCAAATTATTCTTAACTGGGACAACCAAAGTCGCGTCTTTCCTGTAGTGAGATCCGCAGATCAAAAACATCAATCGGATAATTTCCACTATTTAGACTTTGAACTAGCCCAAGAAGATTTGGAAAAAATCGACGCCTTAGACAGAGGCGAACAAGGACGTATCGAAGGACAAAATCCAAACGAATACGAAGAATTTACTTAATAAAAAATAACACAAACGCCTGCCTGTCTTAGTTGATGAGCAGGTGTTTTTATTTGGCCAGCGAATACTTATTATGCGTGTTTAACCCCACAGCTTTTAGATTCTAATGAGCTTATTTGTGATTAACCACACCAGATTAATAAACTAGCGTGCTTAATTAGAATTAACCTCACTGTTTTGCAGTTTTACTGTGCTTAAAGTGGCTAATAGTTCCTTTTTTCTTCTTTTCCCTTAAATTAAGCACAGAGCATTAGTATTTTACCGGGCTTATTTGCGAACAACCCCACTAGATTGATGAACTAGCGTGCTTAATTAGAATTAACCACATTGTTTTGTCATTTTACTGTGCTTAGTGTCGTTTAACTATCAATTCCGTTAAAAATGATACAAATTTATATTTATCTAAAATCACTGTGAGGCTTTTAATGACACCACTTGAAGCTATGAAAAAATCACTGCATCTCAGGGCTGAATTTGCATGTTACCGGGATGTTTGTTACTCTAAATAACATGTATTAATTCCAAATCCAAAAAAATAAGGAGAGTTTATTATGAGAGCAAAGAAATCTGAACCACACGCTGAGGTGTCTAGCCATTATTGATTTTTTAGAAAATCCGATTCCGATAGCTGCTTGGGTAGATAATATTGTTGAATGGTTGACTGAAAATCTTACAGTTTTCTTTTCAATCATTCAGTCCATTGGTCAATTTTTAATGGATATCATGTCAAATGGCTTATCTGCAGTGCCACCCATCGTAATGATGGTAGTGTTAACAGTAGCAGCTTATTTTATTTTTAAAAAACGATGGCAAATGCCAGTGTTTATCT
Organism: Tetragenococcus koreensis; assembly: GCF_003795145.1. Taxonomy (GTDB): domain Bacteria; phylum Bacillota; class Bacilli; order Lactobacillales; family Enterococcaceae; genus Tetragenococcus; species Tetragenococcus koreensis. The sequence continues at coordinate 2,330,307 of NZ_CP027786.1, forward strand.
TGGTTGGCTTATTGTTTATTTACAACCAAGATATGTGGTCAGACTTGATGTATACACTCACGTTAGTGATTTTATCTAGCTTAATTTCTGTAGCTGTCGGGGTTCCTATTGGAATCTTGATGTCTAAAAGCAATAAAACAGAAGCCATTATTAAACCCATCTTAGATGTGATGCAAACTATGCCAGGCTTTGTGTATCTGATACCCGCCGTTGCTTTCTTTGGTATTGGCATGGTACCCGGCGTTTTTGCTTCCGTTATTTTTGCAGTACCACCTACTGTTCGTTTAACTAATCTGGGGATTCGGCAAGTAGATAACGAATTGAAAGAAGCCTCGGATTCATTTGGCGGAACCAATTGGCAAAAACTTTATAAATTGGAAATCCCACTTGCTAAAGGCAGTATTTTTGCCGGTATCAATCAAACCATTATGTTGAGTTTATCAATGGTGGTTATTAGTTCAATGATTGGTGCGCCAGGACTTGGCCAGGGAGTTTTAGCAGCGGTGCAACGCTCTGAGGTCGGCAGTGGATTTGTATATGGCGTGGGGATTGTGATCCTAGCGATTATTATGGATCGTCTGGCACAACGGATGAACCAATCGAGTGCAGAAAAAGTAAACGAACACGTTAAAACACCGAAGCGCCAAAAACAAATAATGAGACTATCGATTGCTGCAGCTGTGGTAGTGATTACTACTCTTGGGTTAATGACTTCAAATCGGTCGGCAAGAGGTTCGATCACGCTATCTTATATTAATTTAGATACCGAACTGGCTTCGACGAACGTCATCGCTCAAGTTTTAAGAGACGAAGGCTATGAAGTGAACACCATCGCTTTGGATATTCCAGTGATGTGGGAAGCTGTGGCAAATGGCGAAGCCGATGCAATGGTTGGCGCGTGGCCGGCAACCAATAAAACCCAATATGATATGTTTGGCGATCAAATGGATAAATTAGGCGCAAACTTAGAAAATAGCGCACAAACGGGTTTGGTTGTTCCTGCTTATATGGAAGATGTTGAAAGCATTGAAGACCTAACGGATCAAGCAGATCAAGAAATTGTCGGCGTTGAGCCGGGGACAGGGACGTCAGATGCGACGGATGAAACCATTGATGCTTATCCGAATTTATCTGGTTGGGAACAAGTTAATTCGTCAACAGCTGCCATGATTGCTGAACTAGATCAGGCGATCAAACAAGAAGAACCAATCGTGGTTTCGATCTTTGCACCGCATTGGATTTTTTCACGTTATGATTTAACGATGCTAGAAGATCCTAAAGAGACGATGGGAGTACCTGAAAATATTGAAACCATGGCACGAGAAGGTTTAGAAGAAGACGAACCAGAAGCTTATCAAATACTAGATAATTTTCAGTGGGAAATTGACGATATTCAGTCTGTAATGTTTGAAATAGAAAATGGAGCCGAGCCTGAAGAGGCAGCTCAAAACTGGATTGAAGAGAATCCAGAAAAAGTTGAAAGCTGGACTGAATAAGTCGTGGAAACTGCTGGAATGAAAATTCTGGCAGTTTTTGTCTTACAAAAATGAGGAGTGTTTAAGGTGAATAAAAACAGAATAAAAGAAGTGATCGCAAATGGCTGATTTTTTACAACAAAAGATTCCAATTGCCCAGGTAATTGATGCGATTGTCGACTGGTTAACTGAGAATTTATCCGGACTTTTTAGTTTGTTGCAGGTCATCGGCCAAAGCGTGATGGACGTAATGTCCAACACATTAGCGGCAATCCCTCCTATACTATTGATCTTATTACTTATAATTGCAGCTTACTTTGTCTTTAATAAGAAATGGCAAATGCCAGTATTCATTTTGATTGGCTTCGTCTTTATTTATAATCAAAATATGTGGGACGATTTAATGTATACACTCACGTTAGTCATTGTTTCCAGCTTTATTGCGATTGTCATAGGTGTTCCTGTAGGGATAGTAATGGCTAAAAGCGATAAAGCACAAGTGGTGATTAAGCCCATTTTAGATGTGATGCAAACAATGCCTAGCTTTGTGTATTTGATTCCAGCCGTTGCTTTCTTTGGTATTGGGATGGTACCAGGGACCTTTGCTTCAGTCATTTTTGCGGTACCACCGACTGTTCGACTAACTAACTTGGGTATTCGCCAAGTGGATACCGAAATCAAAGAAGCTTCAGACTCCTTAGGGGGTACAGGGATCCAAAAATTGATTAAAGTCGAACTTCCGCTAGCCAAAGGAAATATTTTTGCTGGTATTAACCAAACGACCATGATGGTTTTATCTATGGTGGTTATTGCTTCAATGATCGGAACACCTGGTTTAGGCCAAGGCGTATTAGCTGCTGTGCAACGTTCACAAATTGGCTCAGGTTTTGTTTATGGTGTTGGCGTAGTTATTTTAGCGATTATGATGGATCGCTTTACCCAAAGCTTAAATAAAAATCGTGGGAAAGATCAAAGTGAAATTGAACCTATACCTAAGAAAAGAAAAATATTGGTTGGCGGCCTTACTGCTGCAGCAGTAATCGTACTTGCAATCATAGGTGGGGTGTCACAAAGTGATGCTAACAAAGGAGCCCTTACACTCGCTTATGCCGAACAAGATGACCAAGTAGCAACAACAACTGTGATCGCACAAGTGCTAGAAGAACAAGGGTATAATGTTACCATGACGGCTTTGGATATTCCGGTCACTTTTGAAGCGGTGGCAAACGGTCAAGCCGATGCGATGTTAGGTGCATGGTTACCGACAACCCATGAAGCAAATTATGCTCAACTAGGAGACCAGTTAGACAATTTGGGCCCCAGCTTAGATGAACAAGCCCAAAATGGCATTGTCGTACCATCTTATATGGATGTTGATTCGATTGAAGATTTAACAGATGAAGCCGATCAGACCATTACTGGTGTTGAGCCTGGTGCAGGAAATACAGCAGCTGCTCAAGCGACTTTAGAAGCTTATCCTAATTTAGAAGATTGGGAATTAGCTACTTCTTCTGCTGGAGCGATGACGACACAATTGGAGCGTGCCATTAGTCAAGAAGAGGAAGTTGTGGTATCAGCTTGGAGTCCACATTGGATTTTTTCACGTTTTGATGTGAAATTTTTAGAAGACCCAGAAGGTGGCATGGGCGGTGCTGAAAGCATTGTGACCATGGCAAGATTAGGTCTAGAAGAGGACATGCCAGAAGCTTATCAAATTTTGGATAACTTCCAGTGGGAGGTCGAAGATATCGAATCAGTCATGCTTGAAATAGAAGAAGGGACAGACCCAGAAGTAGCGGCCCAAAATTGGATTGAAGAAAACCCCGACAAGGTCGAAGAATGGGTCAAATAGAACCTTAATCGATGATCGTTATCTTTTGGTTCGATTTTTAAGTATGGTATTATGAACTTGAGATTATGCGATGATGATAGAAATAAAATTCTTTAAAAATAGAAAGGGAGTATGATGAATTTGAGTAAAGTTCGAGTAGAACATTTGACCAAAGTATTTGGTAGAAGAACCCAACAAGCACTTGATTTGGTCAAAGAAGGAAAATCCAAACAAGAAATCCTAAAAGAAACAGGTGCAACTGTAGGGGTTCATGATGTTAGTTTTGATGTAGAAGAAGGAGAAGTCTTTGTTATCATGGGGTTATCCGGTAGTGGGAAATCCACTTTGGTACGATTGATCAACCGTTTAATCGAACCAACTTCAGGTGAAGTGTATATTGATGATGAAGATGTAGCAAAAATGTCCAAAGAAGATTTACGTGAAGTTCGTCGTACGAAAGTCAACATGGTTTTCCAAAACTTTGGGCTTTTACCACAACGGACAGTTTTAGAAAATACCGAATACGGCTTGGAAGTCCGTGGGGTAGCAAAAGAAGAACGGCAGAAAAAAGCCGAAGAAGCATTAGATAACTCCGGCTTGCTATCAGTGAAAGACCAATTTCCTAGCCAACTATCCGGTGGTATGCAACAGCGTGTCGGTTTGGCTCGAGCATTAGCTAATGATCCAGAAATCTTGCTGATGGATGAAGCATTCTCCGCATTGGATCCGTTGATTCGCCGCGATATGCAAGATGATTTATTGGATTTACAAGAAAGAGTCCAAAAAACCATTATTTTCATTACCCATGATTTGGATGAAGCTTTGCGTATTGGTGACCGGATTGCTTTGATGCGTGATGGGAAAATCATGCAAATTGGTACCGGTGAAGAAATCTTGACGCATCCAGCCAACGATTTCGTTCGCGAATTTACAGAAGATATCGACCGTTCAAAAGTTTTGACGGCCGAAAATATTATGGAACCTGCCCTTGTCATTAATGCCGAAGAAGACGGTCCTAATGTGGCATTGCAACGGATGCGTAAAGAAGAAGTCAGCATGCTGTTAGCCGTGGATCGTAAACGTCACTTAGATGGTAGTTTGACGGCTGAAGAAGCTTTAGATGCTCGTAAGAACGATAAGCCGCTCAAGGAAGTAATAGATAAAAACGTACGAAAAATTCAAAAAGATACCTTAGTCACTGATATCTTTGATTTAATCTATAATTCACCTGCACCACTTGCAGTTGTGGATGAAAATGATCGGGTAGCAGGCGTTGTCGTTCGTGGTAGCGTGATTGGTGCTATGACGGCTAGTGATAAGGAAGAAGAAAACGAAGAGACAAATAATAATGAAAAAACGGCTTCCTCTCAAGAAGAAGCTGACGAAAATGGGGTGAATGTGGATGCTTGATTTGCTACAACAAGAAATTCCTGTGGCAGATTGGGCTGATGCGGCGGTTGATTGGCTAACTGAAAACTTGTCAGGATTCTTTTCATTTTTACAAACGGTAGGACAAATGATAATGGATGGTATGACCAATCTGTTATCGATGATTTCACCATTGATTTTAATTGTATTATTAGCTGTTGCTGCGTATTTTGCCTTTAATCGAAAATGGGGAATGCCTATTTTCACCTTTTTGGGATTATTATTTATTTATAACCAAGACATGTGGGGAGATTTATTAAATACGATTACTCTTGTCATCATGTCGAGTTTGATTTCTGTTGTGATCGGTGTTCCTTTAGGCATTTTGATGTCAAAAAGTGAAACTGCTCAAAGTATTATTAAACCGATTTTAGACATTATGCAGACGATGCCAGGTTTTGTTTATTTGATTCCAGCGGTAGCTTTCTTTGGTATCGGGATGGTTCCCGGTGTATTTGCTTCCGTCATTTTCTCCTTGCCACCCACTGTTCGCATGACAAACCTTGGAATTAGGCAAGTCCCTACTGAACTAGTCGAAGCTTCCGATTCTTTTGGTGGAACCGGCTGGCAAAAATTATTTAAATTAGAAATGCCACTGGCAAAAGGAAACATTTTTGCCGGGATCAACCAAACGATCATGTTAGCTCTTTCCATGGTTGTGATTGCTTCCATGATCGGTGCTCCTGGCTTAGGCCAAGGTGTATTATCTGCGGTACAACGTTCACAAGTAGGGAATGGTTTTACTTTTGGCGTAAGTATTGTAGTTCTAGCAATTGTTATGGACCGTTTTACCCAACGGTTAAATAAAACGAGTCAACCAAAACAAGTGGCAGAAAAGAAAAAGTCTAAAAAAGGCAAGATTTGGATAGCTACAGCAGTTGCAGCTGTAGTAATTGTTTGGGGAGCGATCAGCGCTTTTTCTTCTGGTAGTTCAAATACTGGAAATATCACACTGGCTTACACTGAACAAGATGACCAAATCGCTTCGACGAACGTGATTGCACAAGTACTAGAAGATCAAGGCTTCAATGTGACCACATCTTCACTGGATAATGCGGTGATGTGGGAATCCGTAGCCAATGGCGAAGCCGATGCGATGGTCGGCGCTTGGCTGCCAGTTACTCACCAAGCGCAGTACGAAGAATTTAAAGATGACTTGGATAATTTAGGTCCAAATGTGGATAAACAAGCGCAAAACAGCTTTGTAGTTCCATCGTATATGGATGTTGATTCGATTGAAGATTTGGATGACCAAGCCGGTCAAGTTGTTACAGGGATTGAACCAGGTGCAGGGATCGTGCAAGCTGCAGAAAATACCTTAGAAGAATATCCTAACTTAGAAGGCTGGCAGCAAGAATTATCATCTACAGGTGCGATGACGACTCAGTTAGAACGGGCGATTGCACAAGAAGACGAAATTGTGATCACTGGTTGGACCCCGCACTGGATGTTCTCACGCTTTGATATAAAAACATTGGATGATCCAAAAAGTGCAATGGGGGATGCTGAAAGTATCTACACTTTCGCACGTGAGGGCTTAGCAGACGACATGCCAGAAGCTTATCAAATTTTGGATAATTTCGAATGGGATGTCAAAGACGTGGAAGGCGTAATGCTAGATATGGAAGACGGTAGAGATCCAGAAGATGCAGCCAGAGATTGGATTGAGGATAATCAAGACAAAGCAGATAGCTGGGTCGAATAGTCCATAAAGGAATATAAGAAAGAAGTGAGTGCTAATGTTTGATTTTCTACAACAATCGATCCCGCTGGCTGATTGGATCGATACTGGCGTTGATTGGCTGACTGAACATTGGTCAGGATTCTTTTCATTTCTACAGACAGTAGGTCAAGCGGTCATGGATTTCATGACGAATACCTTATCAGCAGTACCACCGTTATTATTGATGGTATTGATCGCTATTGCTGCGTATTTTATTTTCCATCGAAAATGGTGGATTCCAATTATTACTTTGTTAGGTCTACTACTTATCTATAATCAAGAGATGTGGGCAGACTTGATGAACACAATTACGCTGGTAGTTATCTCCAGCTTGATCGCTGTTGTGATTGGTGTTCCGTTAGGGATTTTGATGTCTAAAAGTGAAACAGCACAAAGTATTGTTACTCCCATTTTAGATGTGATGCAGACGATGCCAGGTTTTGTTTATTTGATACCTGCTGTGGCTTTCTTTGGTGTAGGGATGGTTCCCGGAGTATTTGCTTCGGTCATCTTTTCACTGCCGCCGACTGTCAGGATGACCAACTTCGGGATTCGTCAAATTTCAACTGAATTAGTCGAAGCTTCCGAATCCTTTGGTGGAACGCCTTGGCAAAGATTATTCAAACTAGATTTACCTCTAGCTAAAGGAAATATCTTTGCTGGGATTAACCAAACGATTATGTTGACTTTATCCATGGTCGTGATTGCTTCAATGATCGGTACACCTGGTTTAGGACAAGGCGTTCTAGCAGCGGTGCAACGTTCAGACGTTGGTAATGGCTTTGTTTATGGCGTAGGTATTGTTATTCTTGCTATTATCATGGACCGCTTCACCCAAGCCATGAATCGGCCCGTTGAACAAACGCAAGCAAGAATATCCAAGAAGAAAAAAACCATTGTTGGAGGAGCTATTGCAGTAGTGGTCGTATTTTTTGCTACAATCGGCGTTTATTCTTCCATTAATCAATCGAACCAAGGCACAATTACATTGGCTTATGCACAACAAGACGACCAAGTGGTTTCCACTAATGTGATTTCCCAAGTCTTAGAAGAACAAGGCTATAATGTTAATATGACCTCCCTTGATATCCCGGTTGTTTGGGAAGCTGTCGCAAATGGACAAGCTGACGCGATGACGGGGGCTTGGTTACCGATTACTCATCAAGCCCAATATGAGGAATTTAAAAATGACGTTGACGATCTAGGACCTCACATTGATAAGCAAGCGAAGCTAGGACTGGTTGTCCCATCATATATGGATGTCGATTCCATTGAAGATTTAGATGATCAAGCGAATCGAGAAATTACCGGAATCGAGCCGGGCGCCGGAATCGTCCAAGCGACCGACGAAACACTGGAAGCTTATCCGAATTTATCTGATTGGGAACAAATCATTTCATCCACGGGTGCGATGAATGCTCAATTGGAGCGTGCCATTAATGATAACGATGAGATTGTCGTTGAAGGTTGGAATCCTTATTGGATCTTCCAACGATATGATTTGAAATATTTAGATGATCCTAAAGGCACTATGGGAGAAGCTGAAAGTATCCATACGATGACCCGACTCGGCTTTGAAGACGATATGCCAGGAGCTTATCGAATTTTAGATAACTTCAAATGGGATGTCGATGATATGGAATCAATCATGTTGGACATCGAGGATGGAAAAGATCCAGAAGATGCAGCCAGTGATTGGATTGATGAAAACCGAGACAAAGTGGATAGTTGGGTAGAATAAAAAAAGACTACAGGTTTTTATAAGTCCTTTTAAAAATAACTTTTAATAGAGCAGGTGATCTGCTCTATTTTTTTTTTTCGCCTTCTTTATCATAATGGCTTTCGTTGGACAGACGTTTTTATAAAAGTTATAGTTTAATTGTAGTTAAATAAAGAGAGGAGAGATCTAAATGGCAATTAAAAGAGCGATAAACATTGATAACTTAGACTTTGCTTACACCTTAGGTCAAATTTCTTTAACTGAATTGATTAAACAATTACCAGAAGAACCACGCCGTTTTTATATGTTTGGTGTCCCTGATTATAACAATTTAGGCGACCAAGCAGTAGCTTATGCTGAAAAAGCTTTTTTCAAAAGAGTTTTTCCTGAAATAACTTATATCGAAATTTTAGAATCACAAACAGATGATGCAATTAAAGAACTAGTACCGATGCTACGCGAGAGTGATATGATCGGCTATACTGGTGGAGGAAACATTGGCAATACCTATTTAGACCATGAAGAACCACGCCGTAAGGTATTCTCTACATTTGTCAATAATAAAACCATTTCCTTTCCACAATCGGTTAACTTTGAAGATACAGAACAAGGACAAGAAGAATTAAGAAAAAGCCAAGAAGCTTACAATAAAAATCCTAATTTAACCCTTGTTGCTAGAGAAACACAACCATTAGATTATTTTAAAAAGAATTTTGACGTAGATGTTATTTATACTTCAGATATCGTCGCTTCACTTAAACCAGACCCTTCGGATGTTGAACGTGATGGGATACTATTTATTATGCGACAAGACACTGAAAAAGTTATCAACCCAGAATTGTTAGAAAGATTAAGCTATAAACTGAATAACGTGGGCGATGACGTAGAACAAACGGATACCGTTTTGCCATTTAAAGCTTCCGATAGCAATGCGGATACAGCAGCTAATTTAGATGAAGTACGTATCTCAGAACGTGGCTGGTTGATTGAACGTAAATTAGAAGAAATCAAAGCCAGTGAAGCTGTAGTAACGGACCGCTTGCATGGCATGATCTTTTGTGTACTAACAAAAACGCCTTGCTTGGTATTTGACAATAGCTACGGTAAAGCGAGTGCCTCTTACTATAACTGGTTTGAAGATTTGGATTACATCCAACATACAACAGAAAAAGATCCAGACAAATTGGCACCTATGATTGAAGGATTAAAAGGCTACGAACATTCATATCTACATGATTTTTCACATAGCTATGATGAATTGATCGATTTGATTAAAAAATAAAAAATAAAGAAGTCGTTTATTCTGGCTTGACTACGGACAATCACTTTCTAAGAAAGGAAGCGGTTTGTATGACAGTAAACTTGTTAGCGGATATTACGAATTTAAATTTTGCTTACACCTTAGGACAACTTTCTTTAACAGAGTTAATTAAGCAGTTGCCTGAAGACCGACAACGTTTTTATATGTTTGGAACACCGATTTATAATAATTTAGGCGATTTAGCGGTTAGTGAAGCACAAAAGAGATTTTTTGCAGAAAACTTTCCGGAATTAGTCTACATTGAAATCACCGAACCACAAACGGACCAAGCGATCGAGGAATTATTACCATTACTGCGCCCTGATGACATGATTGGCTATGTCGGCGGTGGGAATATTGGTAACTTACACATAGCGCATGAAATTCCGCGACGCAAAGTGTTTTCTACTTTTGTTAACAACAAGACGATTTCTTTTCCTCAGTCTGTTTATTTTGAAGACACAGAAGAAGGACAAGAGGAATTAAGAAAAAGCCAAGAAGCTTATAATAAGAATCCTAATTTGACCCTTGTTGCAAGAGACACGCAAACACTAAATTATTTCAAAGAACATTTTGAGGTAAATGCCATTCTCACATCTGATATGGTTTTATTTCTACAACCAAAACGCCCTGAGTTTGAGCGAGACGGTACGTTGTTTATCATGCGTAAGGATGCTGAAAAAGTCACATCAGATGAATTAATAGCGCAACTAACCAACAGCTTGGAAAATGCTGGCGAAGAAGTAGAACCAACGGATACTGTGCTTTCTTTTAAAGCTTATGATGTAAAAACGGATGCAGATCCTCCCCTTGATATTGTAAGGATATCTGAGCGGGATTGGTTATTGACGCTTAAATTAGATCAAATCAAAGCAAGCGAAGTGGTGGTAACCGACCGTTTGCATGGGATGATCTTTTCTGCCATTACACAAACACCGTGCCTTGTATTTGATAACAACTATGGTAAAGCGAGTGCGTTTTACTATAACTAGCTTGAAGATTTGGATTATATTCAACACACCACTGAAACAGATCCAAAAAAATTAACAGCGATGGTAAAAGATTTGAAAAATTACGACCATTCAGATACACTTGATTTTTCGCATACTTATGATGCGTTAATTAATTTGATCAAAGAATAAAAAACGAAAGGAGTCGTTTATTATGGGTTGGTTATGGACAATTATCGTCGGTGGCGTCATTGGCGCAATTGCTGGCGCTATTACAAACAAAGGCGGATCAATGGGCATTATCTTTAATGTGATTGCAGGCCTGGTTGGTTCATCTATTGGACAAGCAATTCTAGGAAATTGGGGCCCTGTTATCGGCGGTATGGCGATTATCCCATCTATTATTGGGGCAATTATCGTTGTTGCAGTTGTTTCATTTTTCTTAGGTAGAAATTAGAAATTTAAAATCGTCCTAGGCTGATCTTTTCAGCAGGGGCGATTTTTTTTGTTGAAAAAAAGATTTGACTTATTTTTGCGTACTTATTAATGAATACAATTTATTAGGAGGCGCAAAATGAGAAAGAAACCGCATGGCTTACAATGGCTGGAAACAGTCGGTCAACGTAAACAACTAAGCGAGAAAGAACGTTGGGACTTACAAAGATTGCAAAAAGGCGTTTTAGGAGAGAAACAAATGGATAAAATGGCGGAGACGTTTTTGTCGGGGAAAATAACGGCAATAGATGATATTACCTTGCAATACCAATCAAGCATTGTCCAGATTGATAAAATATTGCTCATAGGCAGTATCGTGTATATCATTGACATGAAGTTTTACCAAGGAGACTACACTTTACAGGATGGGAGTTGGCAGCGTAATGGGAAAAAACTACCCACCAACATTTTGGAGCAATTGCGCAGAGCCGTACGAATCATTGAAAATATACTCAAAGAACAAGGAATACAGCTGCAAGTAAAAGGTGTTTTGGCCTTTTTGGATCCAGAATCAAATATTCAAATAAAAGATGATATTGCAGAAACAATCTTAACTTTTAATAAAATTCCGCTGTGGTTAACGAAGTTGAATCAACAATCGTCCGATGAACGCTACCCCCATTGGAAATCTATCCTTTTTCAATATCAAATAAACGACTTTCGAACAAAGTATAAGTTAACGCATGCTGAAGCAGAACAACTGCAAAAAGGGATTTGTTGTCCTCGTTGTCATCAATTTCAAACGACGCCAAAAAGACATACTGTTCACTGTAGTTGTGGATATGTTGAGGCAAAAGCAACGGCATACGTACGGACAATCTGTGAATACGGTGTGATTTTCCATGACCAAGATCTAAAATTGAAAGATTTAAAGAATTTTTTTGGAAAAAACGTACAAGAAACATATTTGAAGTATATCCTGAAAAAGTATTTTACAGTGATTCAGAAGTCAACTAAAAGAAGTATCGGTCATAGAAACGAAGGAATCTTATTTGAATACTGGTTTGAAAATAAAATGGACTATTTTAATAATTTAGAAAAAAGGAAAAATTGGAAAAATGCTAATTTTTAGAAAAAGGTAAAAGATAGAGAAAGAAACATAAAAACATTATCCGAGAAAGAAAAGACGGATAACGTTTTAGACATTTATTCTCCGAAAAGTGAAAGATGGATAAAGAAAAACAAAAGTATTATCTGAAAAAGAGGAGAAATCAGTATAAAAGCATGAAAAAGGTAAAAGATGAAGAAAGAAACATAAAAACATTATCCGAGAAAGAAAAGACGGATAACGTTTTAGGCATTTATTCTCCGAAAAGTGAAAGATGGATAAAGAAAAACAAAAGTATTATCTGAAAAAGAGAAGAAATCAGTATAAAAGCATGAAAAAGGTAAAAGATGAAGAAAGAAACATAAAAACATTATCCGAGAAAGAAAAGACGGATAACGTTTTAAGAATTCTTTCTCCAAGGATACCTATATAAGCAATACAGTGGCTTTTGGGAAAGAAAAGATGCTGCTACTTATTCTTCAAACTGTACTCGGTACAATTGTTCGTAATAACCTTTTTTCTCTAGTAGATCTTCGTGAGTACCGGCTTCTACGATCTGGCCGTTTTCCATCACGAGGATTTTATCGGCAGATTGAATTGTCGACAGACGATGGGCGATCACAAAGCTGGTCCGACCTTCCATCATTTCAAGGAAAGCAGATTGGATTTTTTGCTCCGTCAGAGTATCTACGGAACTGGTTGCTTCATCTAGAATTAACATCGGAGGCTCGCTGACCATTGTACGTGCAATGGTTAGCAATTGCCTTTGTCCATCCGAAATTTTGATGCCATGATGGCCAATTGATGTATCCAAGCCGTGTGGCAGACGCATTACATAATCATACATATAAGCTTTTTGTAAAGCTGTATAAATTTCTTTATCGCTAGCAGCTTCATTGCCATAAGTCAAATTTTCTCGTAAGGTGGCATCAAACAGCCACGTATCTTGCAGCACCATGCCAAAACTTTTGCGGAGTTGATCACGTTTGATGTCATCAATATTGAGACCATCGAGTAAAATTTCCCCACTGTCTACTTCGTAAAAACGCATCAATAAATTCACTAGCGTTGATTTTCCTGCACCTGTTTTTCCCACGATAGCTATCGTTTCACCAGGTTTAGCAGTAAAATTAAAGTCCTCAATCAAAGATTGACCATTTTCATAGGAAAAATCAACGTAATTAAATTGGATCTCGCCTTTAATTGTTGGTAAATCTTGTTTATCTGCATCTGAATCTTCTTCTTTTTTATCCAATAAATCAAAAGTTCGCGTCAGTCCTGCCAGAGCCATTTGAATTTGGGTCATGACACCAGAAATTTCAATAAAGGGTTTCGTGAATTGGGTAGAATAGATCGTAAAACTTGAGACCACTCCGATTGTCACCAATTCGCTTCCGGATAAAATCAAATAACCGCCTGTAAATCCCACAGCTAAATAAGCTAAATGATCAACAAAGCGTGATAAAGGATTGCTCAATGAAGAAGAAAATTGCGCTTTTTGTCCTTTAACGTATAATTCTTGATTGATCTTTTCAAACTGTTCTTGATTATTTTCTTCTTGTTGAAAAGCTTTGACAATCTTTTGGTTACCTACCATTTCAGTAACAAATCCTGATACGGTGCCGACAATTTCTTGCTGTGCGGCAAAATTTGCTTGGGAAGACCTAGCCACTAGATAACTCACCAGAAAAATTATAGGCGTCGAAACTAGCACAACGATCGTCAAAACGACACTCATTCGCAGCATCATAAATAAAGCCAATAGCACAACCGACATTCCGGCAAATAATTGATTGAAAATCTGGGAAACAGCGATGGAGATGTTATCCATGTCATTAGTAAAATGACTGACGATATTACCATGTGACGTTTGATCATAGTACCGCAAAGGCAAACGATTCAGATGAGAAAAGGCATCTTTGCGTAAATCGGCTACTGCCCAATAGGCAACCTTGTTTCCTAGACGTTGAATGAGCCATTGACTGACCACCGTAAGCAATACAATACCTGCAAATAAGCCGCCTATTTTAAATAAACCAGTAAAGTGAACTTGGTTTTCACCTACCAATTGATCAACACCACGACCAATTAAATAAGTAATATAAACTGTCGTTGAGCCAGCGATCAGCCCAAAGAGGACAGCTAACCAATTTTCTTTTTTATATTTTGCTAAATAGGATAAAAAGCGACGAAAGCTAGTCCAGTCCAGCGACTTTGTTTTCATTGGTTTCCCTCCTCTTGTGAGGCGACGATTTCCTGATACTCTTGGGAAGTTTCTAATAGTTTTTCATGCGTCCCTTTAGCTACCAGACGGCCTGCCTCCATAACAAAGATTTGACTGGCATCTTGAATAGAACGAATGCGTTGTGAAATGACTAAAACCGTGCAATCTAACCCCTTTAAGGTTTGACGTAGGTTATAATCGGTTTGATAATCTAAAGCACTTAAAGAATCATCAAGAATTAAAATTTCGGGCTGTTTAATTAGCGCCCGCGCAATGGTTAAACGTTGTTGTTGACCACCAGAAAGGTTTTTCCCGCCTTCATAAACCGGTGTGTCTAACCCTTGAGGTAAATGGGATACAAATTCTTGAGCCTGTGCAATTTCTAGTGCGCGCCAACATTCTTCATCGGTCGCGTCATTTTTTCCCCATTGTAAGTTTTCACGGATAGTACCAGTAAATAGGATGGCTGTTTGTTGGACCGTACCGACGTTTTTGCGTAGATCAGTTAATGGCCACTTCCTTACATCCACATCATCGACCAAAACCGCGCCATCCGCTACATCATAAAAACGGGGGATGAGTTGTGTCAATGCAGTTTTCCCACTACCCGTTGGTCCGGTAATGCCAATTGTTTTCCCAGCTTCAACTGTGAAATCAATGTCTTTTAAAGCTAAACCAAAATCAACTGAAAAACGAAAATCAACATGAGAAAACTGGATAGCGCCGCCTGTTTTTTTCGGTGTGGTACTTTCTTTTGGATCGTGAATTTCTACCGTTGCATCAAAGACCTCTTCTATCCGACTTGCTGAAGCAAAAGCACGGGTAAAGATAACCACCAAGTTGGATACCACAATCAAAGCCAAGAGCATTTGGTTCATATAATTAACCAGAGCTAAAATTTGTCCTTGTTGTAACCCGCCGATATTTACTTTGAATCCACCAATGGTTAGAATGCCTAAAACGCCGATATTCATGATTAAAGTGGTTGCTGGATTTAATAAAGCGGAAATGTTGGATACGCGAACGTAGACCGAAGAAAGTTTATCGGTTGATTCATCGAAACGGTCAACCTCTGTTTTACGACGGCTAAATGCGCGAATCACACGTACGCCGCTTAAATTTTGGGCTACAATTTCATTGATCCGATCCAGATAGCTTTGTACTTTTTGATATAAAGGAACAGAACGGGTAATGATTCCAAATAAAATTAAACAAAAAGTAGGGAGTACAATTAAAAAAATGAGTCCCATTTGCCAATCAATAAAAAACGCCATGACTACAGCACCTATACTTAAAAAAGGTGCTCGTACCACTAGGCGGATCAGCATCGCCAAAGCCAACTGTACTTGGTTGATATCATTTGTCATCCGGGTAATTAAGGTATCAGTACCGAAATCATTGAGTTCTTGATGTGAAAGCTGATTGACTTTTTTCATCAGCTGATTGCGTAATTCGGTACCATAGCCCTGCGATGCCACCGAGGCAAAATATTGACAAACAACAGCACATCCGAGACCAATTATGGAAATCACCAGCATCCAAATTGCTCTATTTACTACAATAGGCCAATTGCCTTTTTGAATACCGTCATCGACTAAACTTGCCATCAATAAGGGTAAAATTAATTCAAAAATCGCTTCTAGAAATTTGAATACGGGTCCTAAGATAATTTGTTTACGATAGCTTTTCGCAAAATGAAGCACCTGAGACATAACTGACCTCCTCGATTATTTACAATTATTGTACCCTAGGAAAAGAGGAAAAGAAAGTTGACAGAATAAATGAGTCTTGTTAGTTTACCAACTAAGAGGTGAAAAATAAATGCTAGGAAGAAGACGAGCCACTAGAAACTGGGCGCAAGCTTCAAAAAAGCTACGTACCGGACAAGGGCCCTCCAAGAAAAAGAATTTGAGCAAACAACAGCGCAAAGTGAAAGCCAGACGCAGAGGAGCTGTCGCTGGTGCAATCAGATCAGCCTTTAAGAAATAGTTAAGCTGCCAAATGCAGTTAACACAATAAATCGATGACATGACTGGAGCAATGCAAACTGGTATAATGTTTACGACAAGGAGGCGTTTAGAGACTATGAAGACGCTTATTATCGTTTCACATCCTGAAATCGATGAATCTGGCAGCCAGCAATATTTAAAAGAAGCATTGCCGGATACTGCAGAAGTTACGTATCACCACTTAGAATCGACCTATCCTGCGGGGAAGATTGATATTAAACAAGAACAAGAGCTACTGCAAAACCATGATCGTATTATCTTGCAATTTCCATTGTACTGGTATTCCTCACCGCCCATGTTAAAACATTGGTTGGATGAAGTGCTGACCGAAAATTTTGCCTATGGTTTTGGTGGCAACAAGCTAAAAGGAAAAGAACTGGGTTTAGTGTTGATGATCGGTATGCCAGAAAAAGAATACCAAGTGGGCGGTCGCGAAGGCTTTTCACTCAGTGCCTTAACAACGCCGTATCAAGCGATGGCTAAAAAAACGCAGATGCACTTTTTAAAACCATTTCTCATTTTCCAATTTCACTATATGGAAGAAATCGAAAAAATGCGCATGCTGATTGCTTACCAGCAATACTTGATGATCGAAGATTTCGATACTTTACGTGCTAAAGAAACATGGTTCTTACAACAATTGGATACCATAAACGAGAAAACATTACCTGCTGGAAGTCCATTTGTTTTAGAACAAGTGAAAGAATTGATTGAAGATAATCGCATGGAATTAGATGAGATCCAAATGTATCTGGATCAAGCAGGAGGTTCTTGGTAATGGAAGAAGATATTCAATGGTCACTCGAACAGCTTGATCAATTAGTTGCAGGCAGTCTGGACTATAAACAAAAGGCTTTACTACTAGGAATGAGAGATTTACTTTTAGAACAACAAAAACGTACCGAACAAATTCAAGGACAACTTGACGGTACGCTTTGGTCCCCCAACGATTGGGGCGAATAAAAAGATTGTCGTTTTTGTACGCTGCATTTACGACAATCTTTTTTATTATTTTCGTGCAGAATCAGACACGCTGTGGGCAACAATATTTACCACATCAGGATGAAAAACATCAGGGATAATATAATCGGCATTTAACTCCTCTTCTGGGATCACCGCTGCAATTCCCTTTGCGGCAGCAATCTGCATTTCATCTGTAATATCACTGGCACGTGAATCTAGTGCTCCGCGGAAAATACCCGGAAACGCCAACACATTATTGATTTGATTTGGAAAGTCAGAACGCCCCGTGCCTACAATAAATGCGCCACCTTCTTTAGCTTCATCTGGCATAATTTCGGGCGTAGGGTTTGCCATGGCGAAAATAATCGGTTGGTCGTTCATCGCTTGGATCCATTCCTTTTGCAAGATATTACCAGCGGATACCCCAATAAATACATCGGCGTCTTTTAATGCTTCCTGCAAATCGCCTTTTAAATGGTTTGGATTGGTTACTTGGGCAATTTCTTGATGTCGTTCATCTAAATCAGACGCGTCAGCGGAAATGATCCCAGCTTTATCAACCAAAAGGATATTTTGCGCGCCAGCTGCTAAGAATTTTTTGGTGATGGCAATTCCTGCAGCTCCCGCGCCATTGATCACAATCTTGCTTTTAGCTATATCTTTTTTAACTAATTTTAAGGCATTATATAAAGCAGCTAAAACGACAATGGCGGTGCCGTGCTGATCATCATGAAATACCGGAATATCCAAGCTTTCCTTTAAGCGCCGTTCAATTTCAAAGCAGCGTGGAGCCGCGATGTCTTCCAAATTAATCCCACCCAATGAAGGGGTGAGCGCTTGAATGTGCGAGATAATTTCCTCTGTATCTTGAGTAGCAAGACAAATCGGAAAGGCATCAATGTTGGCAAATTCTTTGAATAAAACCGCTTTCCCTTCCATTACAGGTAATGCCGCTTCGGGGCCAATATTACCCAAACCTAACACTGCAGAACCATCCGTTACAATCGCAACGGTATTTTTCTTAGTCGTATAAGTGTAGACATCTTCCTTATTTTCTGCAATGGCCGAACTCACCGCCGCTACTCCGGGAGTATAAGCGATGGCTAAATCTTCTCGATTTTGCACTGGGACTTTCGATCGTATCTCTAGCTTACCGCCCTTTTCCTGGCTAACTTTTAGCGCCTCTTTTTTTACATCCGTCATTTAGTTCTCCTCCTTTGAGAATTTGTCTTCACCCCCATTGTGAAATAAATCATTTTTTTTAGCAAGTGATTTAAGCAATCGCTATGTATGAAAGTGAAAATTAGCTCTCTATATTTGCGAAGATAACAAAATATCACCGTTTTTGATGGATACCAAACAATGTCCATCCAATTTGCAAACCTATTGGTGGGAACTTATAAAATGTACCACCGATCGGAAAAAATATTGGAGGCAACTCACAAGATGAGCCACCAATAATTATGAATAATTGTGGCATGTACGAGAGAAACGATTTCAGTTACTATAAAGTTTAGCCTTAATAAATTTTATAAAAGTTTCTTCCATATTGTGATTTAATAAACGTGTTGAAATGAACTTTAGAAAGGGAGATTTAATGCGTTAGCTAAAATTGTATACGCTGCCACGACGGGGACACAGAAAAAATATCTGAAATTTTAGAAGGAAAATTCCAAAATCAAGGTGTTGAAGGTCATACGGATGGGGACTGACGACGCGGAGGACGCAGATGAGGAGGAATTTACGGGTGTGGATATTTGTGTTATTGCGACGTATACTTATAATAATGGTGAGGTATCGGCTAATTTTGTTTACTTCGAAGAAAATTTAAGAAAACAAGGTTTGAAAGGGAAAGTTTATGGTGTAGTTGGTAGTGGTGATAAAGAATATCATTCTGATACGTATTGTTTTGCTGCTGAGATATTTAACGAAGATTTCCAGCAAGCAGGGACGAAAAAAGGACATGATGTATTAAAAATTGATAATAAAGCGGATGAAAAGGATAAAGAAGCATTAAAAGAATTTGTCAGCAGTTTAACCAATGCATAAGTTTTTTTGATAAAGTAAAATAGTCCCAATTCATCTAATCATTTGGGTGACTCTTTCGATTGTTAATGACGAAAATGAGATGTTTTTATCAACGTAAATACGGGAAAAAAGTTTTCTCCTATTTCGTCTTGACAAAAACATACCCGCTCTATAGAATTAAATTTGTTAACATATTATTTTCATGTGACTAGGAAAAGACTAGGCATGGAAAGGTCCATAAAGGGTGCCGTATACACCTTTAAGGATTTTTCCATGCTTTTTTGTTTGTTGGCCCCAAGCAAAAGTTCCTAGAAAATGAAAATTACCATTCTGCAGAAGAGGGATTGTTAGAAATGAAAATCAAAAAGATCTTAAATCAAAATGCTGTATTGGTTGAGGATGATAGGGAAGAAAAAGTAGCCATCGGTAAAGGGGTTGGTTTTGATAAGAAACGAAACGACCTTTTATTTTCCAATGAAGTGGAGCGAATGTTTGTAATGGAACCTGAGGGACAGAAAAAATTACAAAGTTTGCTAAATCAAATCGATGAAAAGTTTTTGTTTGCAGTAGAACATATTGTGGATTACGCAGAAACGGTTCTGATGGAAAAACTAGATGAGCATGTATTGATTGCATTGGCTGACCATATTGCTTTTTCAGCTTCAAATATTCGAAACGGCATTATTATCCGAAACAAGCTGCTGCGAGAAATTGAAATTTTATATAGTGACGAATTCAGTATCGCACAATGGGCGGTCGATTATTTAAATAAGGAATTAAATATCCCTTATACATATGATGAAGCTGGTTATATTGCAATCCATATTCATAGTGGTCGGATGGGCAACCATAATAATCATCAAAGTATCCGAGAAGTCACCATCATTTCAAATATTATTCGTTTAGTTGAAAAAGAATTAGACGTCGATATTCATTCGGAACAAATGTCATTGAACTATTCTCGTTTAGCCAATCATATGCGGTTACTTTTACAACGCTATTACAAACAACAATATGCCGTTTTAGATGATGAGATTGTAAAAATGGTAAAAAGTAAATACCCTGAAAGTTACGAAGTAGCAAAAAAGATACGGGTTTTACTGATTAAAGAATATCAAATATCTACTACAAGTGAAGAATTAGGCTACCTAGCGATTCACATTGAACGCTTGCGTTTAGCCAAACAGACGGAGGAAAAGAAATGAAAGCTTATATGCAACGGATGGGACGTTCGTTAATGCTGCCGGTTGCAACTTTACCAGTTGCTGCACTATTTATGGGGATTGGTTATTGGATTGATCCTAGTGGTTGGGGAGAAAATAATATTATTGCAGCCTTCCTAATACAAGCTGGCGGCACCATCTTAGATAATTTAGGGATTTTATTTGCAGTTGGTATCGCTATAGGGATGGCAAAGGATAAAGATGGCTCTTCTGCTTTAGCAGGATTAGTCGCATTCTTAACACCTATGACTTTGGTCAATTCAGAAGCTGTTGCAACTTTTACAAAAGTTGATATAACAGAGGTAAATGTTGCTTTTGAAGCCATCAATAATGAAAATGTATTTGTTGGGATTGTTGCTGGTTTGGTTGCTGCGGCATTATATAATCGTTTCAATAATGTGAAGTTGCCGATGGCCTTGTCATTTTTTAGTGGGAAACGATCGGTTCCCATTGTAACAGCTGTAGTCATGTCTCTGATTTCAGTCGTGTTCATTTTTGTTTGGCCTACAGTTTACACTGCTTTAGTTACCTTTGGAGAGTTTATTTCTGGCTTAGGGGCATTGGGCGCAGGCCTCTATGGCTTCTTTAACCGTCTCTTAATTCCGACGGGTTTACACCATGCGTTAAACAACGTTTTCTGGTTTAATTTAGCTGGAATTGATGATATTGGTAAATTTTGGGCAAATGACGGAATTAAAGGAATTACTGGGATGTACCAAGCAGGTTTCTTCCCCGTTATGATGTTTGGTTTGCCAGCAGGCGCTCTTGCGATGTATCATACAGCTCGTCCGGAAAAGAAAAAAGAAACAGCTTCATTAATGCTAGCTGCCGCATTTGCTTCTTTTTTTACGGGAGTTACTGAGCCGTTAGAGTTTGCTTTCATGTTTGTTGCATGGCCATTATATGTTGTACACGCTCTTTTAACAGGTCTTTCAATGTTTATTGTGGCAACATTTCAGTGGACAGCCGGGTTTAACTTTAGTGCAGGTTTAGTTGACTTTGTGTTAAGTTTACGCGTGCCAATCGCTAATCAACCTTATATGTTGCTGGTCTTTGGGCTTGTAATGGCTGTCGTTTACTACTTTACTTTCCGCTTTGTTATTACTAAATTTAATTTAATGACGCCTGGCCGAGAAGAAAGTACGAATGAGGAAATGACAGAGGATATTCCTGCAGGCGATGATAAATTTGCAGCATTAGCCCAACGTATTTACGCTGGTTTGGGCAAAGATAACTTAGTAAGTGTTGATAATTGTACGACACGTTTACGTTTACAAGTAAAAGATACACAGGATGTGGACCAAGCTAAAATCAAAGCAACAGGTGTTCCAGGCGTAAAAGCCATTGATAAAAATAATATTCAAATTATTGTCGGAACAGAAGTACAGTTCGTTGCGGATGAGTTGTCTCGTCTTCATACTGGCGCACCCGTGGCTTCTACAGCTAAACCGGTAGAAGCAGTTGAAGAAATTTCTGCCGTTAATGAAGTTTACGCTGCAGCGAACGGAACCGTTATCCCAATGACAGAAGTTTCAGATGATGTTTTTTCACAAAAAATGATGGGCGATGGCTATGCAGTTCTACCAAATAATGGAGAAATTTTTGCTCCTGTTGCGGGTAAGATTACCAATATCTTCCCAACCAAACACGCCTTAGGAATTGAAACAGCAGCTGGCGTAGAAGTGTTATTACACATGGGAATTGATACGGTTACCTTAAAGGGAGAACCATTTAATTTGTATGTAACAGAAAATCAAAAAATAGCTCGAGGACAGCTGCTTGCTAAAATTGATTTAGAGGCTATTGAAAAAGCAGATCGTAAAACAGACATTATCGTTGTCTTTACAAATCCAGATAATATTGCGGATTTAGCAATAGAAGTTGGGGACAAACAAGCAAACGATATTATTGGTTCTGTAGAAGCTAAATAAAAATTAGAACTGGGATAGGGGTTATTTCCCAGCAATGATCCACGAAAGATTACTTACTTCAAGTTTTGGGTTTTTGACTTTTGCGATCGGTAATCGCAGAAGTAATCCGCTAATCATTCGTCACTTTACCATTGCTGGAGACTTTTATCCCAGTTTATTTAAGCAAATATGTAATCGCTAACAACGATTTAAGGGTGATCGCGTAATAAATAGATTAAAACTTAAAAAAGGGGAGATAACATGAATAAAAAAGTGTTCTTTATTTTGTTAACATTTTGCTTCGCAACTTTTCTTTTTAATGGAAAGAGTGTGCATGCAGAAGATGCAGAGGGCTTACTTTACCAAAAGGATGTTACTTATTCAGGAGTAGAAGGGGGCAAGTCAGGTGATGATTGGAATTACCCTCAGTTTGTGGGAGAAAATGCAGTAGACGGGGATCCAACAACCAGATGGTCAGCAGATAAAACAGATGATCAATGGCTGGTTGTAGATATAGGTGAAGAAAAGAAAATCGGAGAGATTATTTTACAATTCCATGCAGAAAGCCCGCAATATGAAATATTAGCCTCAAAAGATGGGGACGATTATCAGTCGATTTATAAAGAAGAGGAAGGAGATAGCGGAAAAGAAGCCGAAAAACATATTGACGTAGACGATGATCTGACTGCACGGTATGTAAAATATCAACAGCATATCATGAAAAATTAGACGCGATTATTGAAACATACGACTTAATAAACTATGACGAGGCGGAAAAAGAGCTAGGAAATGAAAGCGGGGACTACATTACTCCTGTAGAAAAACCGACGCTGACCTCGCAGTTTGGTCAACGTGGAAGCGGATTTCACCGAGGAATCGATTTTGCTGCTGCAAAAGGCACACCGATTAAAGCAGCAAAAAGTGGGAAAGTGATCCAATCAGAATATCATCCCTCTTGGGGAAATTATGTTGCAATTAAACATAGCGATGGTTTAACCACCCTTTATGCGCACTGCAGTCGTAATATTGCCAAGGTGGGACAAACGGTTAAACAAGGGCAAACAATTGCTCTTCTCGGTTCAACAGGGAACAGCACAGGTCCCCATTTGCATTTTGAAGTTAACCGCTCACAAAACTTAGAGCAAAAGCAATTAATGAACCCACTACAAGTATTAAAAGAATAAACGATTCATTGCCAACTAATGCTGGTGATGAGAAAAAGATTGTCACTTTTGTACTCATTGTATGCACATTTGCGACAATCTTTTCTATTTTTATAATGACACTAAGGCAAATCAAGAAAGTATATTTTTCAAATGTTTGGGTCAAAATCAATTTATTACCCGAATATTTGGTTTTATTTATTGTAAGTAGTAATTATAAATAAATTGATAAAGCGTAGCTTATAGGCTGCAATTTGAAGAGGGATAGATAATACGAAGCGTCTGTTTTGCAAAAAATAAGAGAGGAGGTCGAGAAAAATGAGCAAAGTAGATCACTATATTGATCAGTATTCGTAAAATGATCCAAGCTTTAAGCAGGCGATGCGAGAAGAAGATACGATTACCAGCTTGCTCAGATCGTTCGTCAAATTCGTAAAAAAATGGGTTAACGCAACCTAAGTAAGCAGGGTTATCAGACGTTAATCGTGTGACCATTTCAAAAATCGGAAATGCGGACATGAATCCGTCTTTTACACTTGTATCGCGACTTTTAAATAGTATGCAAACAACTATTGAGTTCAAAACGAATAATAATGAAGAATTTTTTATAAGCTCTCTTTCAGCGTTGGGAAAATTTTGCCAGCGCTATTTTTGTGCCAAAAAAAGCCAAGCAGCTTTAGCCGCTTGGCTTTCTAAATCATCATTCACTTTGTTTATCTTCTTGTGTTTCATAGCTGCCTTTATCTTCGCTAAAGAAACGATTATACCGTCTTTTAAAGCGTTCGAAGATGTATTGTACGCCGATTTTAAGTAGGCTGTAAATGGGAATCCCAAATAAAACGCCGACAAAGCCGAGCAAATCTCCCATCACCAGTACGACTAATAAAATCGTAAGGAAGTGTAATTGTAATTTATCCCCCATCACTTGTGGCATTACGAAGTTACCATGGAGCGCTTGAATCACAAACCAAGCAACCACAAAGATCACTGCTTCTAAAAATGATTGTTGGAAAGCAATGATTAAACCAGGGAAAAAGGTAATAAAAGAGCCAATATAAGGCACAAGACTTAAAAGCCCGACTAAAAAGGCCATTACAGTTGCATAATTTAAGCCAATCAACAAGAACGTTCCCCAGTACATTAACCCTAAAACAGCACTGGAAACGAGTTGTCCTTTTAAATAAGCGCTAAGTTGTTCGTCACTTTTTTTGACCAACATTTTGAAATCTTCCCGAAAGTTTGGCGGGACAATTTTTAATACTGATTCAGAGAATTTTTCGGTATCTTTTAATAAGAAAAATGCCAGTACGGGTCCGATAAATAAAGTCATAGCTGTCGCAGATACTGCGGAGAAGACGCTGCCTAAACCAGATAACCCTTTTTGCCAATTGTCGCCTAAGGCTGAAAGAGTGCTTTGAATTAAATCATTTGCTGAACTGGCTAATTCATCCAGTTGGTCTTGGAAAGGTAATTGTCCGACGATCGCGCGGAAATTTTCTTGCACACTATCGAGCATAGAAGGAAATTGTTCTACGAATTCTTGGCCTTCTTGTACCAGTGAACGAATTCCGAAAAATCCCAATACACCAATCAGTAAAACAGCTAAGACATAAATTAAGGTGACCGCCCAAGTACGTGATATTTTCTTTTCTACCCAAGTAACAAAAGGTTTAAATATATAATAAATAATGACAGCGAAAATCATTGGGGGTAGAAATGAGACTAAAATTGTAATAAAAGGGACAAATATAAATGAGACTTTATTCACGAGAAAAATTGCAATGGCACTTAGAATAATTAAACCAAGTACATAATAGGAAGTTTTGCCTCCTAAAAATTGAATGAGTCGATGATGCCGTTTTTGTTCCATACTTTTCCTCCTTGTTAGGAATACAATTATCGCTCATTATAAGGGAAAACTAGCAACTATACAATCAATAACTATTTTTGTAATGAAAAAACTGAGCCCCTTAGCTAAAACTTTTTTGGTAATTAAAAAAGAAACGCGCTTTTTTTGCGTACTTCATTATGTACCAACAAAAATATTAAGGAGGCCTCGTCATTGAAACAAAAAATGCAGTGGAAGTTATTGTGGTTATTTACCATACCGTTAGGATTTAGCACGACAAATTTGGTGGCAGCTGATGAAATTACGATAATGGCAGAACAAGCAGCATTAGTCAAAGAGAAAAGTCAACCGAACGCCCAGCAAATAGAAATAAGCACTGGTAATATCTCACCCTCTAAAGAAAAAACAGAAGATGTGACGTTAAATTTTATTGAACAAATTGGGGAGACTGCGCGTGAAATTGGACAAAAAGAGGACTTGTATGCTTCAGTGATGATCGCACAAGCGACTTTAGAATCGGGCAGTGGACAAAGTCAGCTAAGTCAAGTTCCTTATTTTAATATTTTTGGTATTAAAGGCCAATATGAAGGTCACGGCGTTTCTTTACCAACACAGGAAAGTGATGGAAAGGGTCAAATGTATACTACTCATGCTACTTTTTGCCAATATGAAAACTATGAAGCATCATTAAAGGACTACGCCAAATTAATGAAAAACGGCTTATCTTATGATCCAATATTTTATCAAGGAACTTGGAAAACAGAAACGAGGGACTATACAGAGGCAACACGATTTCTGACCGGCCGTTATGCGACAGACCCTCATTACCAGGAAAAACTAGATAATCTAATTGAAACATATCATTTAACAAAGTATGACGAGGCCAAAAACATTGGAAACGAGGAAAGCGACTATATTCTTCCAACGGATGATGCTATTATTACTTCTACTTATGGCAGGCGTGAGCAAGGATTTCATCGAGGAATTGATTTAGCGGTAAAACAAGGAACAGACATTATAGCGGCAAAAGAAGGACAAGTAACACGCTCGGAGTATCACCCGTCTTGGGGAAACTATGTGACAATTCTGCATCCAGATGGATTGACAACCTTGTACGCTCATTGTAAACAAAATTTAGCTCAAGCCGGCCAGATAGTCAATCAAGGCGAAACGATTGCATTAGCAGGCAGCACGGGTCACAGTACTGGCTCTCATGTACATTTTGAAATCAATCGTTCGCAAAATTTAGAACAGAACCAACTGCTTGATCCATTGGAAGTGTTGAAATAAAAAAACACAAAAAATCAGTTAGGTAATGACATCTAGCTGATTTTTTGTACGAAAGTCAAAAAAATTTGACTTTTACTGACGTTATTTTTTTCAGTTAAATAAAACAACAGCGTAAAATATTTTCACAAAGAAATTTCAACCATCAATTTTATCAATAAAAAATGTTATGACGATATTCAAAAGTAGAGTATTTCCCTAAAATAAAGCCTAATACAGATTATTCTGACAATAAAAAACGTTATTGATTGTAATTTACCTATTTATTAAAATGTGAAAAAATAAAATGAAACAATTACCTTTTGTATTACTGATACCAGGTCATTTGTAAACGTTATTAAATAAAAGATAAAATAGTGTTTTTATCAAACCTTCGTTTTTTTAATCAATAAATTTCACAAAAAAATTTTTCTAGCATGAATAAATCGCGATGTTGAAAGTCCTTGTCTTACAAGGATTAACGATTGTAATAAAAAAGAAATCGGAAGGTAAAACCCTATGAAATGAGGATTTGGCCTTTCCGATTTCTATTTTTTTAGAATTTCACGGTATAAATGAAAATAGAAAAAAGAATCATAAGAAAAGCCGACAAATCGAGCGATTTCCACTATAATAGTAGTAACGACAAAACTAAATAGGAGGCTTTTCTTATGAATTCTGAAACTATTGTACCATACAATATCAACTTATTTGAAGATTTTGATTGCGGACCGCTTCAAGAGTTTGAAGCTCTATTAAATCAGATCCCTTACCAGCACTTGATCCAGGAATTAGATGACCGACGTGCGAGCGGACGCGATGATTGGCCGAACGACGCGATGTTTCGCTGCTGGATTGCGATGTTTGTCTTCCATCATCAAGGGCCCACGGAGTTAATCAATGAACTTGAGCGGAATCCTTTTTTACGTCATGCTTGTCATCTTGAACCACGCTACAATCGAAAAAACGGCCGCAAAAGTTTAGCTCCTAGTCCTTCAGCTTTCACACGATTTCAAAGGCGACTGATCGATGTTCAAGACCTGCTCGACGCCCTATTTGCCCATATGACCGAGGAGCTACAAGAAGCGCTCTCCGACCTCGGCGAAAGCTTAGCTTTGGATGGCAAAATTATTGAAGCCTATGCCCAAAGACCGCCAAAAAAGAAAAAATGCGAGGGCGCCGAGATCACGATGCCAATTATACCCAAAAGTCTTATACCTCTACGACAAAAGAAGGGAAAATCCAAACAAAATCCGCTTGGTTTTATGGTTATCGCGTGCATCTAATCGCCGATGCCAGATATGAGTTGCCCCTTTTATTTCGAGTAACACCCGCGGCGAATGGGGAAAAAACGGTGGCTAAGGAAATGGTGGCCCAAATGCCTTCCTGGCTGGCGGAACGTTGCGACCATTTATCCGCAGATAAAGGCTATGACGGAGGAAAATTACGCGAGATCATTGAAGATCGAGGGATGAAGCCGATCATCGATATCGTAAATCATTGGCAAGGAGAAAGCACCCGACAATATCAAGATACCGACTTCGTTTATACTTATAAAGGTGAAGTTTATTATGTGAGCCATCGAGGAAAGCTTATCCGAGCGCAATACAAGGGGTATCATGCCGCTTCGGACACCCTTCGTTATGAAACGCATCCGAAAAATGGGGCGGGGATTCATCGGGTTTCGATTCCACGCGCCGAAGATCCACGGGTCTTTAACTTGATCGGGCGGGATTCGAAAAAATTTCAACGTTATTATAACGAGCGCTCCGCCGTGGAACGGGTTAACGGCCGGATCGACCGCGATTATCTCTTTGAAGATCATCGGATACGGGGCTTAGCGAAAATGAAATTGCATGTGACCACCACATTTTGCTTGATGTTAGCGAAGAAAAAACGCGCCTTAGCCCAAGAAAAACGACCCGCGGCGTAACTCTCGCCATCATAAAAAAACACGGTGTATTTTTACCCGTGTCTTTCGTGCGCTCTTTTTTAAAGAAAGACTGTTCAAGAAAAAAAGAAAACGTTTATTTTTCCTTATTAAAATGGGAAAAAACGTGGATTTTCTTCTTTTTATTTCTTTTTTTATCTTTTTTACGAAAAAAATGAAGCAGCGCAAAAGATTCTAGCATAAATACCCCTTTTTATTTTTAAGGAATTTATGTATACTAGGTATGTTTATAGGGTTACTTACTTTTTATAATATAAGCAAGTTTATGTTTTGTGATAAAAGGGGTGTTTATTAATTAATGGAGAAGCCATTTTTAAAACATGCCAGTGTGCTGATAGCAGCGGTTCTTGCACTGGGGATTTGTGTAGGTGGTTACTATGTATCAAACCAAAAGCAATATCAACAACGAGTAGCTTATGCGAATGCAGCACAATCAAATGAAAAAGCAGTACTAAATGACTTAGAAAAACAAGTCAATGAGCTTTATACAGATGATGAAAAAGAGCTTCTCAAAGCAGAAACAACGTCAGCTGAAGTAGACAAATTAAGAACAGATCTTGATCGGGTGAAAGTGACAGCAGAAGATTTTCAAATTAAAGAAGAATCCTTGCCTGCGGATATGCAAGACTTAGCAAAAGAAAAGGAAGTTGTTGCTGATAGTTTGGCAGATGTCACAGATAAGCTTCAGGTACAAAATGAAGTTGATTCACTTTTTACCGAAGAA
The DNA here is from genome assembly GCF_003795145.1 of Tetragenococcus koreensis. Taxonomy (GTDB): domain Bacteria; phylum Bacillota; class Bacilli; order Lactobacillales; family Enterococcaceae; genus Tetragenococcus; species Tetragenococcus koreensis. Next base: position 2,359,587 of record NZ_CP027786.1, read on the forward strand.
GTTCCGAGTTGGCAAAAGTTTGAAGATTCTGCGGTGGTAAAAGATGATCTTAAAAATGAAGAGGTCAGTGATATTACCGAAGAGCTTGGCTTTTTTGCGGAAGACCAATGGATGGATATCGTCCAATCCTACTTATCAAGTGCATCAGATCAAGTACAAGCAATAAATGAAATCCAAGAAAAGCTGGCAACCTATAAAGAAGAAGAGTTCAGCTATGATCAGTATGCAACATTATCTGAACAAATCGAGCAAGTCCGCAACCAAAAGCAACATGATAAATTTGAAGAAGCAGCGGATGAACTAGGCGAACGATTCGGTGTTTCGACTGAAGGCGCTGCGGCCGAAAGCGCAGAGGCAAACGTAAATGTTGAAGATGAAACGATTTATGTTGAACAAGGTGTACCAACAGAACCAGAAGATACTGAAGCGTATTAATTCATTGCTTCACTTAAATGGAGGAAAATGATATGGCAAGAAGAAGCCACAAGAAAACAAGTCGTGGAAAAAAAGTTTTCCGCGCGTTATTAATCGTTGTACTTATTTTAGTCTTAGCAATTGTTGGAGTAGCTGTCAAAGTATATTTAGATGTGTCTGGTTCTGTGGGCAATACTTATGAAAATGTTGATCGTGATAATTCGCGTAATATCGATTTTAGTGATGAAGATCCCTTTAGTATCTTGTTACTAGGAATTGATAGTGGTGATTTAGGACGAGAGGAACAAGGCCGTTCGGATACTTTAATGGTCGCAACAGTGAATCCGCAAGAAAATAAATCCACTTTAGTGAGTATTCCGCGGGATACTTATGTAGATATTGTGGGCGAAGATAAGCAAGATAAAATCAACCATGCTTATGCTTTTGGTGGAACTTCCATGGCAATGGATACGGCCAGTGAGTTCTTGGATATTCCAATTGACCACTATGTTTCGATTAACATGAAAGGTATTAAAGAATTAGTTGACGCTGTGGGTGGCGTGGATGTAAATAATGATTTGGAATTTACCTTTGATGACTATAATTATGAATTCGGTAAAATTCATTTAAATGGCGATCAAGCCTTGGGCTATTTACGGATGCGTCACGATGATCCAGAAGGAGATTATGGTCGTCAAGGACGGCAACGGGCTGTGGTGGAAGCCGTGGTAGATAAAGCTTTGTCCCTTTCAGGAGCAACTCAATATCGCAGTATTTTGGATGCTTTAGAGGGCAACATGAAAACTGATTTAAGCTTTTCAAATATGCGTACGATTGCTCTTGATTATCGCAATGCCTTTTCAAATATAGACCAATTGCAACTACAAGGAGAAGGCTTCATGCAAGATGGCGTTTCTTACCAACGGGTAGATGAAAACGAATTGCAAGAGGTTCAAGAGGCTTTACAAGACCAATTACAGTAATACCAAATAGAAAGTGGAGAAAAAATGGAAGAGACGATTAGTTTAAGAGAAATATTTGATATATTAAAACAACGCTACGCAATGATTTTAACCAGCATGTTTGCTGGACTTGCTTTAGCTGCGATCGTAACTTTTTTCATTATGACACCGCAGTACAGCTCCCGGGCGCAGATGATTGTGGCACTACCACAGGATGAGGGCACGGATGAAAACCTAAATACCGTGAATTACAATTTACAGATGCTAAACACTTATAAGGATATTATTGAAGAAGGCGATGCATTGGCAAGCACTGTTCAAGACCGCCTTGCTTCTGAGTATGATTTAGAGATGACCATCCGCGAAATTAAAGACAGCATGGAAGTCGAACAATCCGAAGAATCGCAAATGTTCTCGATTGTGGCAACTGGAGAAACGGCAGCAGACGCCGAACATATCGCAAATACAGCAGCGGAAGTTTTTCAAGACACCGTTCAAGACGTGTTAACCAACGTTGATAAAATTACGATCGTCTCTCGGGCAACAGCAAGTAATCGTCCAGTGTCGCCGAATAATACTTTGAACCTAGCTATTGGGCTTATTTTAGGACTTTTGGTGGGGATTGCCCTAGCTTTCTTAAGAGAAGTTTTAGACCGAACGGTGAAAGACAGCCGTTATGTTACCGATACTTTGGGTCTAACTGTTTTAGGGAATGTACCGAAAATGAGCCAAAAAGAAATCGAAGCGACAACACAAAAACTACGCGACACGCAGCGGTCAGATGATCAGGATAATAACACAAGTAGCGGCGGACGTCGTAGTCGCACTCGCGTATAGGAGGGGAAATTGATGATAAAAAAAGAACGAAAAACAACGCAGTCTAGTCCAGTTAGCCTAGTTTCTTTAATTGATCCTTCTTCTCCTGTAGCAGAACAATACCGTACAATTCGGACAAATATTCAATTTGCTTCCTCGGCGGATCAGCGAGTAAAAACGTTAGTGGTCACTTCTTCTGGTCCTAGCGAAGGGAAGTCATTAACTTCTGCGAATTTAGCGGTGGTATTTGCACAAGCTGGGCAAAAGGTACTGTTAGTAGATGCAGATATGCGTAAACCGACGATTCATAAAACCTTTCAATTAAGTAATGAAGCTGGTTTAAGTACGGTGTTAAGTACTGGAGTAAGTCCAGAAGAAATGGCACAAAAAACCACAGTGGAGAATTTTTCTATATTAACTAGCGGGCCTAAGCCACCGAATCCTTCAGAGTTATTAGGATCTGCTAAGATGACACAAATCATGGAAGAAGCGCGTAATCTATTTGATATCGTCATTTTTGATATGCCGCCGGTGGTTACTGTGACTGATGCGCAAATTATGTCTTCTAAAGCAGACGGTACCTTACTGGTCGTACGAGAAAACTGGACGCGCAAGGATGCATTAAACAAAGCGAAAGAACTATTAGCTTTAGTCAAAGCTCGTGTGCTCGGCGTCATTTATAATGGCAGCGAGCAAGATAAAGACAAAGCTTACTATTATTATTCCGATTAGAGGAGGATGTTTGTGATGATCGATCTACATTGTCATATCCTTCCAGGCATCGATGATGGCGCGGATAGTATGGGAACAAGTCTAGCGATGGCTAAAGAAGCTGTATCACAAGGGATTACACATATCCTATGCACGCCCCATCATAATAATGGACGTTACGAAAACTCAAAAGCGACGGTGGTTCAAGCCGTCGCTTTGTTGCAGGCAGAATTAGACAAAGAGCAGATTGCATTAACCTTATTCGAAGGACAAGAGGTTCGTATTTCAGGAGAGTTATTGCAAGAAATCAATAACGATCAGATCCTTTTTACTGATTTAGGAGATACTTACTTATTAATCGAGCTTCCTACGATGGATATCCCAGCTTACACCGAAGAGCTGTTTTTCGAATTAAGAACAAAGGGAAAAGTACCGGTGATTGTTCATCCGGAACGTAACGCTAAATTTAGGGAAGATCCCAATCGCTTGCTTCCTTATTTGGAGATGGGCTGTTTAGCCCAGTTGACTGCGCCAAGTTTGGTAGGAACATTTGGGAAATCCATTCAAAAGACTGCTCAAGAGATGGTAGAACATAACTTAGTACAAATGATGGCTTCTGATGCGCACGGCGTTCATAAACGCAAGTTTCATCTAAAAGAAGCTTATGAGTTAATGGGAAAGGAAAAAGCAGAATTAATGCAACAAGTAGCCAAAGATTTGGTCAACGGGGATCAGGTGAGTTATCCGTCCCCGGAAAAAGTGAAAAAGAGAAAGTTTGGTTTGTTTTAAGGAGATGTTGGTGTGTTTGCCTTAACACGGAAAAGGAAAATTGCGGTTTTAATTGGGGTTGATTTAGCGCTTATTGTCTTTGCGACAATCGCAGGGTATTACTTTTTAAATCCATTTATTTTGATCCCTGCTTCTTTTATTGGACGTTTATTAATTTCCAGTATGGTGCTGTATTTAATTTTTGGTTGGGCCTTTCGAGTGTTTACTCGAATTAATCGCTATACGAATTTAAGAGAAATCATAGCGATCCTTTTAGCAACCACTTGTACCGCTATTGGGAATGCCATTTATTTGATAAGTTTTAGTGAGGCTTTCAGCAAACGGCTTATTTTATTTACCTACATATTATCGGCTTTTTTCATTATTTGAGCCGTTTAGCGTGGCGTTTATTTGTCGAACGAAGAAATATGCGCCCCGCAGATAAAGACCAGCCCGTTAAACAAACGTTGATTATTGGCGCAGGTGAAGGCGGACGAGTCCTATATAATTCCTTTTTAGGCTCTAAAACAGCTACAGACATTCACGTGGTAGGCTTTGTCGATGATGACCCCAATAAACAAAATGTGTATTTATCAAATGTAAAAGTGTTGGGGAAAATCAAAGATCTGCCGCAGTTAATACAAAAATATAATATTGATATGGTGACAATCGCCATGCCTTCTTTACCCAGAAAAAAACTGCGCGAGATTTTTGACTTATTGGAAAATAACCAAGTAACGGTGAATACCATGCCGTCAATGGAAGAGTTGGCTGCGGGAAAAATTAACATTTCCAAGTTAAAAGAAATCGATGTGGTTGATCTATTAGGTCGGGATGAAGCTGAATTAGATGTGGATTCGATTAAAGATCAAATTACTGGTAAAACGATTTTGGTCACAGGAGCGGGCGGTTCGATTGGCTCTGAGATTACGCGACAAGTGATTAAATTTAACCCACGTCAATTGGTCTTGTTGGGTCATGGAGAAAATTCGATTTATCTCATTCATCGAGAACTGAATAGTCGATATAAAAACCAAACGACCGAGATTGTTCCTATTATTGCCGATGTGCAAAATCGTGAAAAAATCTTTGAAGTTATGAAGAAATATCAACCAGAAATTGTCTACCATGCCGCAGCTCATAAGCATGTTCCTCTAATGGAATTTAACCCAAAAGAAGCGGTAAAAAATAACATTTATGGGACGAAAAATGTAGCAGAAGCAGCGAAAGCTAACGCAGTCGAACACTTTGTCATGGTTTCTACCGATAAAGCCAACAATCCACCGAATGTTATGGGGGCAACGAAACGTATTGCAGAAATGATCGTGACAGGGATGAATGAAGAGGGTACGACGATGTTTTCCGCCGTACGTTTTGGCAATGTCCTAGGCTCACGCGGCAGTGTCATTCCGCTTTTCCGTGAACAGTTAGCCAATGGCGGTCCACTTACGGTGACCGATTTTCGTATGACCCGCTATTTCATGACGATTCCAGAGGCGAGCCGCTTAGTGATTCAATCGGGAGCCTTAGCCAAAGGTGGGGAGGTCTTTGTTCTTGATATGCACGAACCCGTGAAAATTGTCGATCTTGCAAAAAATATGGTTCGCCTTAGTGGGTACTCTGAAGATGACATAGAAATCGTAGAGACAGGCATACGTCCTGGAGAAAAATTGTATGAAGAGTTGTTGTTAGATAAAGAGCGCAGCGAAGAACAAGTGCACGATCAGATCTTTGTGGGCAATGTTAATGGCTATTCCTTAGATAAAGTCTTAGATTTTGTTAGTCATTTACCAGAAGATGATGAACAACTAGCATACGAAGTGGTCGGTTTTGCCAATAGTTCAAACAAGTAGAGGAGGAAAATGAATGTATCAAAAATATATAAAAAGAATCATTGATTTTATCCTTGCCCTACTTGGCGTTATCGTACTCTCACCTATTTTGTTACTCATTTGTCTTGCGATCAAAATAGATTCTAAAGGTCCTATTATTTTTAAACAAAAGCGTGTAGGCAAAGAAAAAGTTCATTTTAATATTTATAAATTCCGCACAATGAAAAATGATACACCTAAAGAAATACCAACGCACTTATTAAATAAACCAGATGCATTTATCACTAAAGTGGGCAAATTCTTGCGAAAAACCAGTTTAGATGAACTCCCTCAATTATTTAATATTTTAAAAGGCGATATGTCCGTCATTGGTCCTCGCCCTGCGCTTTGGAACCAATACGATTTGATTGCAGAAAGAGATAAATATAGAGTAAATGAGGCTCAACCTGGGCTAACAGGACTAGCACAAATTAGCGGCCGCGATGAATTAGAGATACCTGTAAAAGCACAATTAGATGGAAAGTACACTGAAAATGTCAGCTTTATGATGGATCTTAAATGTTTTGTAGGTACGCTACTTTCGATTGTGAAAAGCGATGGCGTAGTAGAAGGCGGAACGGGCACAAAGAAAAAGGCTGATGATGAATGAAGCGGATTTTAATTACGGGGAAGAATAGTTATATAGGGAACTCATTTGAAAAATGGGTAGCAGATGATGATAATTTTTATGTTGAAAAAATCTCTGTAAGAGACGATAACTGGAAAAATTTAAATTTTTCAACCTTTGATGTGGTCTTTCACGTTGCGGGAATAGCTCATGTATCTTCTGATCCAAAGATGGAAGAACGCTATTATAAGGTAAACAGAGATTTAACAATTGAAGTAGCAAACAAAGCCAAAAAAGATGGAGTTAAACAATTCATTTTTATGAGTAGTATTATCGTTTATGGGGACAGTGACAAATCAGATGGGACTATTAGTATTTCGACTATTCCTAAACCAAGTAATTTTTATGGTAATAGCAAGCTACAAGCAGAAGAGGGAATAGCAAATTTACAAGCAGATAATTTCAATGTTGTTGTTATCCGCCCCCCTATGATTTATGGTAAAGGTTCAAAAGGGAATTACCCTAAGTTAGCTAAATTAGCAAAAATAACCCCAATTTTCCCAAATTTTTCGAATAAACGAAGTATGTTACATATAGATAATTTATGTGAGTTTATTAAGTTGATGATAGTTAATAATGAAAAAGGCCTCTTTTTCCCACAAAACAAAGAGTTTGTTAATACGAGTGAGTTGGTTCGAATTATTAACAAAGTACACGGGAAAAAAGTGCTTTTAATTTCAATCTTTAATCCTATTATAAAAAGATGTACCTATTTTGTCGTTTTTAATAAAGTTTTTGGAAATTTAGCGTATGATCAACATTTGAGTTATTACTATAAAAATTATCAAATTAGAAATTTTAAAGAATCTATAGAGTTAACGGAGAGGGGGAAATAATTTGGCAAAGAAAGTCCTTTTTTTAGTAAATCACGATGTTGTAATTTATAACTTTAGACGAGAATTAGTGGAACATTTACTTTCAGAAAATTACCAAGTCATTATTTCTTCTCCTTATGGTGAAAGAATTGATCAGCTCATTGAAATGGGATGTGTCTATGATGAGGTTAAAATCGAAAGACATAGCACGAACCCTTTGGATGATATGAAATTATTTCTATATTATAAAAAGATAATGAAAAAATACGAGCCAGATGTTGTGTTAACTTATACTATAAAGCCTAATGTTTATGGCGCTATGGCTGCCAAAATCGCGAAAATACCCTGTATAGCTAATATAACAGGTTTAGGTACAGCGCTAGAAAAAAAAGGAGTCATGCAAAAAATTACACTAACCTTATATAAAATAGCTTTTTCTAAGATAAGTAAAGTCTTTTTTCAAAACACCGAAAACCTTGAGTTCTTTAGGGAACATGGTATTGCTACAAAAAGACATAGATTGCTCCCAGGATCAGGAGTGAACTTGAACCACTTTCAATTAATGGATTACCCACCAGACGATGTAGTAAAGTTTGTTTTTGTATCAAGAATCATGAAAGAAAAAGGCATCGATCAGTATCTAGGAATGGCAGAGTATATAAAGCAAAAATACCCTAATGTTGAATTTCATATTCTCGGATTTTGTGAGGATTCTTATGAAAAAGTGTTAAAGAAAATGCAACAAAGAAATATTATTAAATACCATGGAATGCAAAGTGATGTTAGGAATTTTCATAAGTTCTCGCATTGCACAATTCATCCTACTTATTATCCAGAAGGAATGTCGAATGTTTTATTAGAGAGTGCTGCATGTGGTAGACCTATAATTACAACAAATCGTAGTGGATGTAGAGAGATTATAGACGATGAAGTCAATGGTTATATAGTAGAACAAGAAGATACTAATGACTTAATCGAGAAAGTTGAAAAATTTTTGAGCTTGAATTTTGAAGAGAAAAAAGCGATGGGATTAGCTGGAAGGAAGAAAGTAGAAAGAGAATTTGATAGAAAAATAATAGTTGATGCTTACCAAGAAGAAATTAATGTAATTTTGGAGAATAACTGATGGATTATAAAAAAATCATAAAAAATAAAGACTTACGAATAAAAATATTACACTACTTAAAATGGGTTCCAGATACATGGGTATTAAACCTACAATATATGATTAAAATGAAACGAAGACTTAATTTGAAAAAACCTAGAAGATTTACTGAAAAAATACAATGGTATAAAGTAAATTATCGAAATCCTTTACTGACTGTTTGTGCCGATAAATATATGGTTAGAGAGTACGTAAAGATGAAAGGACTAGCTCATAAGCTTACTGACTTATACTTTGTAACGGATGATCCTACAAAACTAAAAATTGAAGACCTTCCTAACAATTTTATAATAAAGACAACGAATGGAAGTGGTACCAATATAATCTGTAAAGATAAGTTTTCAATAGACATTAACAATATACAAAATAAATTAAATAATTGGTTAAACAGAGACATTTTTGCAATTGCTAGAGAATGGTCATATAAGGATATAAAACCCAAAGTAGTTGTTGAAGAATATCTTGAAGATACAGAAAATAGTTTCGAGGGGATTAACGATTATAAATTTTTCTGTTTTAATGGTAAACCGTGTTATGTTGTTTTTGACATAGACAGACATTCCGGACATAAAAGGAATATTTACGACATTGATTGGAATTATATTGATGTGAATACTGACCGTAATAATTTTGGTGATATTGTACCGAAGCCAGAGGGTTACGAAGAAATGGTAAATATAGCTAAAATTTTATCTGAAGATTTTCCTTTTGTCAGAGTAGACTTGTATTATGTGAATAAAAAAGTTTATTTTGGCGAATTAACTTTTTACCCTTGGTCTGGTTATGTTCAATTTAATCCGGATAAATTTGATCTTATTTTAGGGGAAAAGCTTTCCTTACCTACGAAAAATTCGTAACAAATTATTATAAAATAATTTTCACAAAGAAGATAAGTACAATATATTTCAAAAGAATACAGCGGGGGTAGAAAATAGTGTTCTATTATTATTTTTTTATAGGACTTTTAATTTTAAACTTAATTACTGATAAATCTCCATTTCAAAGTAATTTTTACGCAAAATTGCTCCTTGTTTATATGATCGCGTTGACTTTAATAGTAGGTATAACTAACACATTAACAGCTGATATGCGAATATATTTGAAATATTTAAACATTATGGGAAATGTGAGTCTATCTGACTCAATGAGCTTAACAAGATGGGAACCAGGTTTTGTTATTTTTCAATGGCTTTTATCTAAAATAAGTACCTCCTATATGTTTTTTATTCCTGTATCAGCTTTATTAATTTTATTATTAATAATTAAACCTTTAAAGGAAACCATTCCGTTTAATAAGATTCCATTAGTAATGTTTGGTTATTTAAGTTTATTTAGCTTTTATAATTTATTAAATAATATTTTAAGACAAGGTTTCTCAGTTGCTTTTTTGTTAGTAATGCTTGTTTATTTAGAAAAAAATAGATATCTACATGCTATTATTTTTCTTATTATTGCTACTGCTTTTCATAAGACCGCTATTATTGGAATTATAATAATTATATTATATAAAATGAGTATTTTGCTTAGTAAGTATGTTTATATCTATTTTCTAGCATCTTTAACGATGGTTTTCAATATAAACCAAAAACTTGTAACGATACTCCCATTTTCACTGATTAACGATACAGAAAGTTACTTACAGCAATACACGTCAGATTCCAGTCTATTAAAGTATGGGTCAGTAAATAGGTTAGATTTCCTTTTATTTAGTGTTTTTTGGTTTCTCTTAGGTTTATTTTTCTACAAAAAATATCTTTCTAACGATTCATTTTATTTATTAGTTATTAAAGCATACGCTATTTATGGGACAGTATTCTTTTTATTAGGTTTTATAAGTTTTTCAGATAGGTTAGCAATTTATTCGTGGTTTTTAATCCCGATAGTGTTATTTTATCCAATAATAAAAATGGAGTCTAAATTTAAACTGTTTTGGAGTCTTTTCGGAATTGTTGTTTGTATGGCGATGATGCACATTTTCGATGTTTCTGACCACTTTTCAGTTCTTATTCAATTTTAAGGAAATATATACAGAAATCTTGTAAGCTAAAAAGAAAGTGAGTGTTTAAAATGGATATTTCAGTTATTACGTCAGTTCATAATTCTGAAAAGTATATAAAAGATTGTGTTGAATCTGTTCAGCGACAAACATTGCCATACAATCTAACTTTGGAACATCTTATTGTGGACGACGGGTCTACTGATGGTACTAAAACTATTATTAACCAGTTGCAAAAAAAATACACTAATATAAAATATTTTAATTATGGAAAAATTGGCAGAGCAAAAGCTTTAAACAAGGCTGTTGATAATTCCAAAGGCACTTTTATAGCAAATATTGATTCGGATGATGTGTTTTTAACGAACAAATTGTACATGCAGTATCGATTTATGTTGCTTCACGAAGATTGTGATTTATTAACCACAAATTTTATTACATTTAATGATGAAATACCTTTAAGATCCAAAGAAAAGACAACTTACGAACGTATTGATCATGGTTTGCTAAAAAAAAATACAATAACTCATAGTAGTGTTTTATTTAGACAACAACAACTTTTAGAGATTGGGAAATATGATGAGAAAAGGAATTCACAAATTGATTTAGAGTTATGGTTAAGATATTTGTATTACGGAATGAATGTTTATAATTTAGACTCAATTTTAACTGGTAAAAGAATTCATGCGAACCAAAGTTTTGAAAAGAAAGATAGAGTTAGGTATTTAACAGTAGGATCAAAGCTAAAATTAGAATATATTTTTAAAATGAGTAAATACCAATATATTCCTGCAGTTGGTGTACGTTTTTTAGCAGGATTGTTACCTGAAAATTTCAGAAAAAAATTTAGAACTTAAAAAGGATAAACTTCTCTTATAAAGGGGTGCAACAGATGAGAATTTTAGTTACAGGCGCAGCGGGCTTCATAGGCTTTCATTTAAGTAAAGCAATTTTAGAAAAAGGAAATAAAGTTATAGGAATCGATAATCTCAATGATTACTATGTACAAGATTTAAAAACTTCTCGTTTGGAAATTTTAAAAAGAATGCACGGTTTTACATTCCATAAAGTAGATTTAAAAGATAAAACTGATGTGGAGGCCATTTTTGAAAAATATCAACCTGAATACGTAGTTAACTTAGCAGCACAAGCTGGAGTACGTTATTCAATTGAGAATCCGTATGCTTATGTAGATTCAAATTTGGTTGGGTTTATGAACGTTTTAGAAGCTTGTCGGCACTTTCCAGTAAAACATCTATTGTATGCTTCCTCAAGCTCGGTTTACGGAGGAAATAAAGTAGCTCCTTTTTCCACCAATCATAATGTAGATCATCCAGTTTCTTTATATGCAGCTACAAAAAAATCTAATGAACTAATGGCCCATGCTTATAGCCATTTATATGAAATTCCAACCACTGGCCTGAGATTTTTCACTGTGTATGGTCCGTATGGTAGACCTGATATGGCTTACTTTTCTTTTACGCAAAATATTTTATCTGGAAAGCCAATTAAAGTATTTAATCACGGAAAAATGGAGAGAGACTTTACATATGTTGATGATATTGTAGAAGGGATCGAAAAGTTAATACCATTAGCACCGTCGGCTAATCCTGATTGGAATGAAAGCGAAGATGATTTGAGTACAAGTTTTGCTCCATATAAAATTTATAATATTGGAAATAATAGCCCAGTGCCCTTAATGAGATTTATTAATGCGTTAGAGACTGCATTAGGAAAAGAAGCTGAAAAAATTTATATGGATATGCAACCAGGAGATGTAATGAGGACCTATGCAGATGTAACTGATTTAGAGAGAGATATTAATTTTAAACCAAGTACATCTATAGAAGATGGGTTGCAAAAATTTGTAGATTGGTACAAAGAGTATTATCAGATTTAATTTATGTATACGGAGGTTATTATGAAGGTATCAGTTTTTGGGTTAGGGTATGTTGGTTTAGCAAACGTGTTGTTGTTGAGCCAGAATGAAGAAGTGAAAGCGTATGATATTGTTGAAGAAAAAGTGCAAATGCTTCAACAAAGACAGTCGCCATTGGAAGATAAAGAAGTACACGAATTTTTAAAGCGTGATGATTTAAGTGTTGAATTTACAAATGATTTTGAGGATGCGGTAAAATACGCTGATTATCTAGTTATCGCTACGCCAACGGATTATGATGAAAAGAGAAATTATTTTAATACATCAACAGTGGAAGATGTGATTACGAAGGCACTAGAGATTCGACCTGATGCCACTTTCATCATTAAATCAACAGTACCAGTTGGATATACTTTAGATGCAAAAGCAAAGTTTGGTACGGATAATATTATTTTTTCACCTGAGTTTTTACGTGAAGGTAAAGCATTATATGATAATTTATATCCTTCCAGAATTATTGTGGGTGAAGATTCAGATCGTGGACGTGAGATAGCGCATATGTTTAAAGAGAATGTGTTTAAAGAAAATGTAGAAGTCTTATTGACTCATCCGACAGAAGCAGAAGCAATTAAGCTATTTTCAAATACATACCTTGCGATGCGTGTAGCTTATTTTAACGAATTAGATACTTATGCTGAATCGAGAGGTTTGGACACGAAAGAAATCATCGAAGGAGTCAGTCTAGATCCTAGAATTGGAAGTCATTATAATAATCCATCATTTGGTTATGGAGGCTATTGTTTACCGAAAGATACAAAGCAACTTTTAGCCAATTATACTGAAGTACCACAAAATATTATGACGGCGATTGTAGACGCTAATCGCACAAGAAAAGACTTTGTTGCTGACCAGATTATCGCAAAAGATCCGGAAGTTGTCGGGATTTATCGGTTAACAATGAAAGCTAATTCGGATAATTTCCGTCAATCGGCGATTCAGGGAATTATGAAGCGTATTAAAGCAAAAGGGATCGAAGTTGTGGTTTATGAACCGTCTTTGTCTGAAAAAGAGTTCTTTAATTCAAGGGTGATCGAAAGTTTTGATGAATTTAAAGAAATAGTTGATGTTGTTGTTTCAAATCGTATGGAATCAGAATTAAATGATGTAAAAGATAAAGTTTATACAAGGGACATTTTTTATCGAGATTAAGCTGAATGAAGGTATTGTTGTTAATCTTAAAGTTTCAATTATACGGAATTATTTTGAAAAACGTACTTTTTTGAAAATAACGCTGGAAGAATAGAGGATTTTTTTGAAGAAGACATTAAGTAATTTTATTTATCAAAGTATTTTTCAGGTAACGAAAATCTTATTACCATTTATTACTATACCGATAGTTTCTCAAGCATTAGGTCCTAGTGGTATCGGTGTCTATAATTACACTCGGTCTATAGCACAATACTTTGTTTTAATAGCTGGATTAGGCATAGGAGTATATGGAAATAGACAAATTGCAATACATAGAGATAACAAGATAGATTTGTCGCGAACTTTTTGGGAAATTTTTTCTATGAGCTTTTTTATATCTGTGTGTTCATTATTTGTTTATTTTATTATTATTAGTTTTTCAGAAGATAAAATTTATTTTTATTATCAGTCATTGATTATAATTGCTGCTGTTTTTGATATTTCTTGGTTCTTTATGGGAATGGAAGATTTTAAAAAATCTAGTTTGAGTAGTTTAGCTGGTCAAATAGTTGCATTTATTCTGATTCTTGTTTTTGTAAATGATCAAAATGATTTAAATAAATATATATTAATTCAAGGATTTAATATTTTATTTTCTCAACTCGTTATGTGGGGATTTGTTCGAAAATATATTATTTTTTGTAAGGTTTCATTCAAAAATATTAAAAAACATTTCTTTCCCGCTTTACAATATTTTATCCCTAAAATTGCAATAATGCTTTACACTAATTTAAATAAGACATTGCTTGGTTGGCTTGGAACATCTGCACAGGTTGGCTTTTATTCAAATACGGTGCAAATAAATGGTGTACTAGTGACACTTATTACGACATTGGACTTGGTTTTACTACCTAAAATGAGTAATTTGTTCTCTAAGGGCAAATTCAATGAGATTCTAAACGTATTAAAGAAAAGCTTACACTTACAATTGTTTTTTTCAATACCATTAGCTTTTGGGTTGTTAACTATTACTTCTCAATTTGTTCCCTGGTTTTTTGGCGAAAAATTTGAATTTATAACTAAGACTATCCCATTAGTTACCCCTTTGTTAGTAGTTATTCCTTTAGGTATTGCTGTAGGTAGGCAATTCTTAGTCCCTATGAATAGGGTCAAAGTATATAATATGGCAGTTATTAATGGAGCTATTGTTGGCGTTATAACAAACTTTATTTTAATCCCAAGAGTTGGAATATATGGTGCTATTGTGGCAACTATTTTATCAGAACTTTTTGTAACGATTACTCGTGTGTATGCCTTTATTCGAGAAACGCATTTTAAGTTCGATTTTATGATGATAACGAAGTGTGTGCTTTCAGGATTGATGATGTATTTAATAACAACGTGGACTACTTCAGGATGGAATGCGTCTATAAAAACAACTATAATCCAAGTCATTATAGGCATAGTTGTTTATATGGTGCTCATGACAGTACTTAAAGCTAATCCTATTTTTGAATTGATTAAAAGCAGGGGTAAGTCAATAAGAAATTAGGAATTGTAAAATAAAGGGCTTTTAGAAGTAAGTGTGAAGGTCGATATTAGAGGGTTTATAAGGTTGCCCTTCAATAATTTAAAGATTAAAACCTTAAATATGGAATTTAGGGTTTAGTTATGAAAAAAATATTACGTAAAATTTTTAATTATATGCAAGAGGTTTCTCCAATTTTTTCGTTAAGGGTATTATATTTTATGGCTACTAAAAAAGTGAAATTGAAACTTTCCGACCCAGAAACTTTTGACGAAAAAATACAATGGTTAAAATTCTATTGGCAAGATCCTTTAGTTGTTAAATGTGGAGATAAATATACTGTTAGAGAATATATTGAGGACAAAGGGTTAAAAGAAATATTGCCAAAAATTTATGGAAGTTATGATAGCCCAGATGAAATGGATTATCATAAGTACCCATCAAAATATGTAATCAAAACATCGAATGCGTGTAAAACGATCATCATAGTAAATGACGCAAATTATATTGATAAGAAGAAGATAAAAACACAATTGGAAACTTGGCAAAAATTGGATTATAGTAAAACTTCGTTAGAACCACACTATAAGTATATGTTTCCTAAGATAATTGTGGAAGAGTTTTTGGAAGATGGCACAGGTCTTTTCCCAACAGATTATAAATTTTTCTGTTTTAATGGAATACCTAAATTTGTCGAAGTTATGACAAATCGTGATGAAAATCATAAGATTGAGGTTCTCTGTCAAACAACGTTGGTAAAGAATAAAGTCAAATAATAATAGATTTTGGAAGAGGATGTACAACGAGCTTACGCTGCTGTATGTTCTCTTTCTTTTTCTATCATTTTGATTTTATTTCTGATTGGTTTTAAATTGAAGTGCAGGATAATGCGATTTTTATAATGAATAAAGTTACCGTAACCATAGGCTACCCGGTTCAATACTTTGATCTTGTTATTGATTCCCTCTATCTTTCCATTGTTATAAGGATAATAGAAGGTGTTTTGGATATGAGGAAAATGAGCGCTCAACGTCTTTAAACTGGTTTTCATGTATCCAGATAGTTCAGGAGAAGCGGGTTGATCTAAAACAGTTCTTAACTGTTTTGAGTCATTGTGTTCGACGGCTTTAAGAATAGCTTGATACATTGTATAAGTTGCTTTTAGTTCTGGATCGTACGCCAACATCTCAGAAACGATTGCTGATTCCAGACGCTGTCCGAACATGGGAAAGTATTGATAGGTAGTATAAGACAACTCGGACTCTTTCTTCAGTAGTTTCTTCCAGAAGCGTTTGAGTCGTCTGTACTTCTTTTGGTCTTCTCCATTGGACGTTCGAAGTCGATTCATGACTTTTACGCGTGTTTTGTTCATCGCTCGGTTCACGAGCTGAACGATATGAAATCGATCAATAATGATATCAGCGTTTGGAAACAGTTCAGGGATGAAGCTGACGTAACTGGCATTCATGTCTGTCGTAATCGTTTTGACCTGATTTCTCTGGTTTTGGCTGTATCGAGAACAGAAGTGATCTTTGATTGTACGAGTATCTTTGCTTTCTAAAATATCTAGTATCGTTCCTGTTACGACATCAATATACTCAAAAGCCATTTGCCCATTACCATACTTAAACTCATCAAAAGACAAGTTCTCCGGCAATGAATGATAGTAAGGTCGATAATACTTCACCTGTTCATTGATGATTCTTTGAATCGTTGTGGAAGAGACATTCGTCTCTTCTGCCAAGCTCTTGATCGAACGAGCATCAGCTGACTTCGCCAGTATTTCTGCTTTGATAAAATTAGAGATAAAACACGCCTCTTTTACAATCGGTGTTTCCGCAGTAAATGTTGCTTCACAAGATGTACACTTGAACCGCTGCTTTTTCACTCTAAGATAGGTCGGGTAAATGCCAGATATTGGAAAAGTGATTCTAGAAGTCTGAGTCCCATTTTTATAGATAGAGAAGTCCTTGTTTGGTTCCTGACATTTCTTACATTCCGTAGGAATATAAGTCAATGTACAGTCTATAAATTTACATTTCTTTTGTTTGTGTATCCCATAAGACACGCAGTTATCTTCGAAAATCATGTTTTTGTCTTGAATATCTAGTACATTTTGCATATCATTTGATGTAGGCAAGTGAGTTCCTCCTATGGATATTTGGTTTTTGTCGACTATTATTCTACAGGAGAACTCACTTGTTTTCTATTTTCTGAGACAAAAAAAGACGCCAGTGATTTCTCACCAACGTCATATATTATAGAACCAAGATTGAACGTCATTTTTATGATTTAAACTGGGAACCTCTAAATTATACTGATATAAAGCAAAAACAGTCGTTAAAAAAGCCAAAATTATTTGATGAAATGATATGCGTTTCTGAAATATTAAGTGAAGATTTTCCCTTTGTGCGGGTTGATTTATATGAAATTAAAGATCAAATAGTTTTCGGTGAGTTAACATTTACGCCAAGCTCAGGGATGGCAACATATTTTACAGAAGCTGCGCAGCAAGAAATTGGAAACATGCTTGAACTTCCGGCAGATAAAAAAGTGGGGTTTAAATAAGATTAGCGAAACCCTGAATGGTTATAGTATTTATGTTTTATTGTTGGATAAACATTCTAGAAGGTAAAGTTAGAAAGAGAGGTTCCAAGTTTTGTTTTTCTTAGTATCGGTGGTGCTTGCAGTAGGCTTAATTATTCGTGAATTTCAAAATTATGGCGGAATAGTTCCTGTACGTGCTATTAATAATCAAACAAGAATAATTAATTTGATACTTATGTTTGTACAGCGCTTTTCGACTATTTCAGTGGGAGGCTATATAGTTGAATTTTTGGATAACACTTTAATATCGACATTGTTTATCCCTATTTTCATATATTGTTTATTTGTAATAGTTATGCTTTTTATCCTTCTTTATATTGATATTATAACTTATCTAGAAGAGAAAGAGAAAAAGAAACCGAAAAAACCATACAAATAAATTTAAATTATCGATTGTGATAGGTAATCTTATTGCTTGAAAATTCAGGGAATAGTGTCAATTATTAAGAACAAATTTTTAAGGAGTAAAAAATGTATTGTAATCAATGTGGTAAAGAAATTAATAAAGAGATGCGTTTTTGTCCTTTTTGTGGTGCAGAGCAAAAACGTAGAATGCTGGTAAGTCCAACGTTTCTGAAGAAAAAGAAACTAAAGAAGAAGCACAAGGAAAAAGCCAGAAAAGAGAAACAACGTTTGATAAATCAAACGAGGAACAAAATAGTACAAAAGAACCTAGTAAAATAGAAACTGAAAAAAGTTCAGTTAAAAAAGAGGCTGAAGATACTTCTGAAAAGAAATCTAACAGTCAAACAAAAGATACTAATAAGGGCGAGAAAAACAATAGTTGGGATTCTTGGAGATCTTTATTTGGTCCGATTTACTATTTTCAAGAAGGTCTTTGGAAGAAAGGACTGTTATTACTTAGCGTCATATTTTTAGCTAGCAGCATTCTTTTTAATGTGTTTCCTCGGACATCTTTTCTTTGGATTTTTCTTATTCTGTATATTACTGTTTTTGAATACATGCCAAGAAAAGATATAGAGAGAAAAAAACAAACTAATGAAACTATGTGGAAAGAACTACCTCCGTTTTTTAATAAAGATGTAGTTGTAATTGCTTCCATAGTAGTCTCAGCTTTTGTATTATTCGTCTCTTCAGGTAGTGCAAGAAAGTCACGATTAGAAGAAAATGTTGAGCCCGTTGTAACTGACGTTTTGCAAGATAATTATGGATTAGACTATACTTGTGACAATGTAAATATTACTGAAGAATATGATAATAACAATTATAGAGCAGCTGCTACATTAGATGATAATAGTGTGATTCATGTAAATATTGAAACTTATCCGCGAGATAAAGATAATTTTAATGTTCAAGTGCCATATGAAGAAGTCTATCTAATGGAGTGATAGTTAGTACAAACTTTTTTACTTTGCTAATTTTCTATTTTAGACGAGCTCAAGTTAGCTGAATTGTAAATAAGCGGGCAGAGCTGGGAATCTTATTATTATGAAAGGAGTTTTTTTACTTCTTAATAAGACTTTTTATTGTGAAATAATTGGGACGATAAATAAAAGAAAGGAGGGAGTTTGTGACATTTTTAGGTTTAGAAGTAGGAAGTTGGGCTGAATGGGTTTCAGGATTGTCAACTCTTGCAGCCGTGTTATTCTCTTTAGTAAGTGCTTATAGAGCAAACAATGCCAAGCTTATCTTTTTTTCTGGTAAGACGAAGTATTTGAAAAATTATGTTGAAAGTAGTGAAAATGAACCTGTTTATACAAACAGCTCACCTGTTTTTGTTCATAGTAAACGAAACTCTTCAAGTAAAATTAAACTTGCGAAATTCTTTTATAAAGCTAAGGGAAACTCTGAGGCTCCTATAGATACATATGTCTTAACTAGTATGAGTGAAAAGGACGTAAACGGTTATTATAACATTGGTTCACATGATTATAAAGAAATACTAACAATTGATTTTTTTGAACTAGATAAAATGATGGGTATTAGTAAGTTAAATGAACCTAAGATTTTTTTAGAATTTGAGGAGATAAAGGGAAAAAGATATTCTTTAGAAGTTAATGTGCAGGATCCTAAACGAATTTAAGGCAGTAGTTATGTTAATATAATCAATTTATACTTTATGCAATTGGGTTATGAACATAGGTTTGAAAGAAATTTTACTGTAATAATGGTTTTACGTCAATATTTCGGAGACGATGACATTCCCGAGAGTGGATTCGTTTCGAAAAAAGACTCTCGAAAAATGTGTCCAAAATATTGACGTAAAACCAATAAGAATCTGTTTTTTAGTCGTTAAAAGTAATTTAATTGTTGGAGTAATTTTTTTAATAACTTATTAATGTAAGGGGGAATGATCTTATGTATGCTATATACGATAGAGTTACAAAACAATACTGGAATGGAAAGTTCACAAATCAAAGTGGTTATACGAAACCAACATTAACTAAGTGGGCTTACAGTAAAAGTAAAATGAAATTTACACCAAAGACTTATACTTCTGAAAAAAGGGCTCAAAAGGGTCTTGAGATTATGTTAAATAAGTTAGATGTGATATCAAAACAAAATCATGATTTTGTAATAGTTGAATATGAAACAAAGGAATTTTAACCTTTTATGGATAAGTTAATGCCTCCTGATTATAGCTAATTTGTTAATTTACCAACATTTATTCGATCTATTTGTTAAAATAGATGCAAGGCTTTTTACAGTAAGGCCATTATAATCGTGCACTCGTTGTTGCATAGGAGGATTCTCATGTACAAATCACAACCTTACATCCAAATTTCTTTTGAAGATTTCAACCAGCCCTTAGGCCTTCATATGAATCCAGAAAACCGTTGGGTAAAAAAAGCGGAACGAATTCCTTGGAGCGCATTGGAAAAAGACTATGCCAAAAACTTTCCTAATCCCAAAGGGAATGTGGCCCAGTCGATACGTATGGCGTTAGGAGCGCTTTTAATCCAAAAGGAATATCACTACAGTGATGAAGAAACCGTGGCTCAAATTCAAGAAAATCCTTATTTGCAATTTTTCGTGGGGCTCCCTGGCTATCAGGAAGAAGCGCCTTTTGAAGCGTCCTCCATGGTCCATTTTCGTGAGCGCTTGGATGAAGTCACGCTGATCGAAATCAATGAAAAAATCTTGGCCTACAATCAAAAAGATGACGATGATACAACACCGCCCACAGACAGTTCCAATAGAGCCGCCCGTCTAGAATATTGCAGTTTCAATGCTTATAACGAGTCAGACATTTTAATTTCTACGATTCGTCGTTACCATGAACGGCATGGCTACTACCCTGAACGCGTCTTAGCAGACAAGATTTATCGGAATCGAAAAAATCTTAACTATTGTAAACAGCGAGGCATCCGGCTATCGGGACCTGCGCTGGGACGAACGAAAAAGAACGAAGTTCGTGATAAAACAACCGAAGATCAAGACAATGCGGATCGTGTCGCTGTCGAACGTGGCTTTAGCCAACTAAAGAGTTGCTTTGGCGCCGATTTGATTGGATAACAACCAAACGAAAAGATACCACGCTTTCAAGTATTGCTTTAAGAGTTTTGGCACTCAATCTGTCTCAATTGACGGCAAATTTTTTACGCCAAATTTTGTCTAGCCTCTGCAAAAGGAGGCAAATAAAAAATCAGACAGTTTATTTTAGCTTTTTTACAAAGTTCACAATTATTCAGTAGGCATTAAATTAGGGGCTCTATTTTCTTATTTTTTTGATCGAATGACGATCCTTGGAAGCGTAATAGCTCGACTTTGTTGTTTCGAACACGTTCGTCAACGTCCATACCGTGTGTTCTTGGCTTTCCTCAACAATTAATTCATGAAGCAACGAATCACCCGTTATTCTTTCATGAATGTGGTGATAGTTCTTTAGGGAATTATTCTCCATTTTTAAACGATGTATTTCTTTTTCTATTTGTTGAAGGTCCGTTGCTTTTTTGATTTCACTATCCGGTGTATAAACTTTTTCCTTTTTATAAATTGTTTGTTCTACAATCCTACATTCATGTGCTAGAGAAGATACACTTCTCCAGATCAATTATTTAACGAAGAGAATCGGAAAAGTAGCAGAGACAAAACTAGAAATAAATTTCGATGTGGGACCAATGTGTGACTTATTTTTAAAAGTAAAATGAATGGAGATGGGATAAAACTATTATGAAAATTCATAAAGTAAGAATAGAAAATTTTAGATTGCTTAAAGATTTTGAACTGGATTTTAGAGAGGAAATATCACTTATAGTAGGTAAGAATAATTGTGGAAAGACATCAGTTTTGACAATTATGGATAAATTCCTAAGTTCAGGAGACATAAGCTTTAGTTGGAATGACTTTAACTTGGATTTTCAGAAAGAATTTTACGAAAAGCTTTTTGAAAGAGAAGTATCTGAAGTTGAGTATAATTTTATAAACAATGGCATTAGGATGCAGTTATTTATCGATTATAATGAGTCAGATAACTATATCAATATTCAAAGCCTTATGATGGATCTAAACCCAAGAAATAATATCATAGTGTTAGAATTTATTTACACTTGTAAAGAAGATATGTTGAAACAATTAAGAAATGACTTAAACCAACTCAAAATAAATACATTTGAAGAATTTTCTAACTTTATGAATAAAAATTCCTCAAGATACTTTGAGCTTCAAAGGTATTCAAGAAGATTTGATTTTGATAAGAAAGAAGTAACCGAACAGACCTCCGGAAAGTTTACTTTTTCCGAGATTAAAAAACTAATTAATTTTAGGAGTATTAAAGCTAATCGAGAAGCGTCAAATAAAGCAAATGATCATTCTTTGTCATCGCTTTCTCAGAAGTACCATAATATTAATTCTTTAGATGAAGATATGGTCATAACTGAATTACAAAAAACCATCCAAGTTGCTGATCAAAACTTAAATGAAACATATAATGGAACAGAAGAACATCCAGGAATATTTAATGAAGTTTTTGAAAGTGTAAGAAAATTTGGTTCTGATGCTGATATTTCAATTCAGTCAACTATTTCAGAAATGGATTTGCTTAAAAACAATACTACTTTATACTACAAAAATGATAATTTAAAGCTACCTGAAAGTTACAACGGCTTGGGCTATTTAAATTTAATAGGTATGATTTTTGAAATTGAAACGATTATTTCAGAGTTTCATAGAAAACTAAATGAAAAACCTGCAGATATAAATCTTTTATTTATTGAGGAACCTGAAGCACATACTCATCCACAGTTACAGTATGTATTTATTAAAAATATTAAGGACTTAATTAAAGAACGAGTAGTGAAAAATGATTCTAGCATTAACATACAAACACTTATTACAACACACTCCTCTCATGTTGTTTCTGAGTGTGATTTTAGTGACGTTCGATATTTGGTAAGGAAGAATAATAAAGTAATATCTAAAAACTTTCAGGAGCTCCAAGAAAAGTATGAAACAGATAAACTTGCATTTAAATTTGTTAAGCAGTATTTAAATCAAAATCGTTCAGAATTATTTTTTACAGATAAAGTTATTTTTATAGAGGGAGATACTGAAAGAATTTTATTACCAGCTATGATGCAAAAGATCGATAAAATACACGAAGAGGATAAGAGGTACTTACCACTTTTATCACAAAATATCTCAATTATAGAAGTTGGCGCTTATGCTTACAAATTTAAGTCATTAATTGATTTTTTAGATATTGAAGCTTTAATCATTACTGATGTTGATGGAGTAGAGAAAAATGGTGGAAGTAGTTGTGCTTCTAAGCATGCTAAATTTACTTCGAATTTTTCGTTGAGAGATTTTTTTAATCTACCTAATGATGATAGACAATTTAGTAAATTAACAAGAAAGTCATTTAATGAGAAAGCATTGGGTAATACTCGTATTGCATACCAAACGGAGATACCTTTTGCAATAGAGAAATACCAGCCTAGAAGTTTTGAAGATGCTTTTATATGTCAAAATTTTATTTATACAAAGAAAAATAAAAATAATTTTGAACAAGGGTTAAAAAAGAGAAACTTATTTGAAAGATCGGCTCTTGATTTTTATGAAATTTCTCAAGAATGTGTAGCTAAGAAATCAGCATTTGCGTCCGAAATTTTATATTACGATGGCTTCACTGAAGGAGAAACATGGGTAGTTCCTGATTACATCAAGGAGGGGTTAGAGTGGCTGCAAAAGAAATAGAACTGGAAGTTGAACGAGCTCTCGAATGTATCGAATGCGAGAAAAATTTTATTTTGACCGGAGGAGCAGGTAGTGGAAAAACTTATTCACTGATTTCTCTTATAGAAGAAATTGGAAATAAATATCCGCTAAGTTCAATTGTTTGTATTACTTATACAAATAATGCTGTAGCAGAAATTAGAGATCGTATCACAAACAGTAATTTACGAGTCTCCACAATACATGAGTTCGTTTGGTCAATAATTTCTGAATTTCAACGAGAAATAAAAGAAACTCTGATAGAATTGGTTAATGAAGAAGAAAAGGGAAAATTTAAACAACCTAAAGAACTTGATGATGGACAAAAGATAGGTGTAGATTATTTTAATGATAGTAACATCGTATACGGCGGTTATTACGATTTAAAAAAACATGAAGTAAGTAGTATTAATCATGATCAAGTTTTAATACTTGCAGAAAAAATGTTCGAAAAATACTCGAAGCTTTGCGATATTTTGAAAGATATAGCAAAATTCATCTTCGTTGATGAATATCAAGATACGAGCCCACTAATAAAAGAAATTTTGCTTAAACACTTGAAACAAAGTTCCAAAAAGAACACTGTAGGTTTTTTTGGTGATTCAATGCAAGCAATTTATGACGGTAGCGTGGGAGCAATTACTGATGGTAGTCTTGTACGTATAGATAAGAAGCAGAATAGAAGGAATCCACAAACTGTTATTGATTTAGCAAATCTGTTAAGAGAAGATGAGATTGAACAGGTACCTTCAGACGATTTAAATGCTCCTAATATGGACAACGGTATAATTTTACAAGGAAGCATTAAATTTGTATATGCAGATAGTATTGATGGAGTTAACTCTTTGCGTAATTTACCCTATTTTAAAGATTGGAATTTTTACGATAGTAAACAGACTAAAGAATTATGGTTAGTTCAAAAAGCAAATGCAAAAAGAGCAGGCTTTCCAAAGTTATTTGAATTATATAATTCTGATAAGATTATTGAACTGATAGATAGAACACAGAAAAAAGTAATACATAAAGGTATTGAAACAAGTAATAGAACTTTTGAATCTGTGACAGAGGAGGCGGATGTTTGGGTTAAAAAAAGAGGAAACTTATTAGAAAATATAAGAGCAGACTCAACTTATAGTTCAGTTTTTGAGCGGATAAAGGCTAATGATTGGGACAAAGTGAGTAACTATAGAGTGAATAAAGAATCTTTGTTGTCTTATAAATTTAATGGTTTAATGGGGAAATATGAATCTAGGCCTCAACGAGATAAAATATTGTGTCATTTGGATTCTATTTATGAGCTTATGGAACTTTATGAAAATGGGGTTTATAATGATTTTTTAAGAAAAACGGAAAAAAATATAATAACTCAAGTTTCGCACACCAAATCTGGGAGATAAGCCTTGATATAACGGGGCAGAGTATCCACCCAGTGTTGGAGTTGACTTGTAATAAAATCTTGTAATTGGCTTCCTGATTCTTCACTTACCGCTTGAATAATATGTACTAATTCGATAAGAGCAGCGGACCAATCGAGTTCTTTTATTTGATCGCCCAGTTCATAAAATAAGCCACCTAAGGTCCGCTCATCATTGGCACAGCGCTGCTGCCAGCTTAATAAAATATACCGTGTGAACACAATGGTGGTGTGACAAATTAAGGCTTGATAATGTCGCGTTTGTGTTTCTTTAGTCAGATGAAGCAATGATTTCGATGCCTTAAAAAATGTCTCGATGTCCCATCTCGCCGAGTATGTTTTGACCATTTCTTGGGAAGATAAATCCAGATCATCGGTCATAATCGCCAACCAAGCACTTTTCTTATTGTGATTTTTGACAAAAACGATTTTCACGGGATTTTTGCCGGAGCTTGGTTTCACCACAATCGAGGAAATAATCGCTTCTTGTGTATATTCTTTCGTAGATTTGGCATAAAGTTCTTCCAGCTTGTATAAACGTTGATGAAAAAGGTATTTGGTTTTTCCATTTTTCACCATCCCAATGGTGTGAATCCCCATATCGTGTAATTGGTCTATCATTTTAGGGGAAGTAAACCATTTATCCATCAACACATGGGTGGCGTAAATCCCTTGGTTCAAGGCGCGTTGAACCATCTCAAGTGCCACTTCGGGCATTTTACGACTTGATTCGTTGAATCGTTTGGCTCCTACGGTTCGTTGATCTTTTTCTGCTATTGTTTGGTTCACTTTTTTCTTACCGGATAGTAACCCGAAATCAATCGGAATGAAAGAATAGCCATCGGAGAACCCTAAAGTAAGCATACGATACCCTTTGTATCCTTGTTTGAGCGCATGATCCCAAAGACGAGCTAAGCCTGGTACCTCTTGGCTTCGATTACGATAAAACGTCGAATCATCCAAGATCAACGTCCGAATATGGGTTTTCGTATCCGTTAAAGAATGGAGCTTTTCGATGACAGACGCACTAAACCGAAGTAAAAACAGACGCCAGTTGTTATGGGGATTGTTCATCCATCGATACACGGTATCTTTTTTCATGTATTGGTCGCTTTCCCGCCCACTGAGAACTTGGTTTAAGGATTTTCCTTTAAAGACGAGGCTAAAGAGAAAAGTGAATAGAATAGCCACCGAATACCCTTTTTGCTTTTCCATATGGGCTTGTTTTAAAAATTGCGTGACTTTTAATTCAGAAAAAAGGGCTTTTATTTCATTCGGTAATTGATTTTTAATAGCTTTTAAGTGTACCATAAAGGCAAGAACTCCTTTGTTTTTGGTTTGTGGTTAAATCAATTATAAAACAAAAGGAGTTCTTTTTGTATAAAAAGGTAGGCAGTCAATATCAGGACTTTTTTCGACCTAAGAGTTGATAAGACCGTTGTTTAATATCATTTTACATGTGCGAAACTTGAGTAATAACTTTAAAAGACAAAGTAAATTTAAAAGAGGGGATGGATCAACTAGCTAATAGGGACCTTACGATCGGTCAATGTATAGATAGAGCAGAAATAATTTTAAATATCCAAAACGATCCGTTTGAAACTTTTATAAAAGACCGAGGAGTATATTTATGGCAACGAATTAAAGAACTTCCATTTAGTGAATATGTACGCTCTATTGAGTATCAAAAAGAATACTTGCCTTTTGCTACTCAGCATAGTATTAAAGGTAGTGAGTTTGATAATGTATTAGTTGTTTTAGATAATGGTAATTGGCATAATTATAACTTTGAAACTCTATTTAAAGAAGTAGAAGTTAAAGATACTGTTATTACACGAACGAAAAAATTATTTTACGTATGTTGTACTCGAGCAAAAAAGAATTTATGTGTGTTTATGCCAACTTCAGATACTACTGTAATAGAAAATGCTAAAGAACTATTTGGGGAAGATAATGTATTTCACTGTGGTTAAACTAATAGATATATACATAGTGGAGCAATGATTGAAGATAGGTTTAGATAGCTATGTATTAATTTAATTGATGTTTGGTTCTTAACTTTTATTATCGAACTGAACATCTATTTTGACTAATCATGTTAAAAAGAAGAATATATTGTTTTATATAGAAAAGAGTGAAAAAGTGGCTGAACGACGTAGAAGCGTTTTGGAAATGAATAATACCGAAGCAAAAGTTTTTTTTATGAAATCCGAAAGCTATTTTAATGCAAAATTGCCGGATTATATAAAATTTGACGCAGCTTTAAAGTCTGCTGAAAAAATTTTAAAAAATAAAAAGGGTCAACCAAAAGATATAGAATCAGTAGCTGAACATAAGACATATAAAGAACGTGATGATTTAAATTATACAATTATCATGAATAAAAATGGTCATTATTCTTGGCGCCCACTAGTTCTTATTCATCCAATATTGTATGTGGACCTAGTTAATTATATCACTAACAAAGATAACTGGAATGAATTGTTAAAAAGATTTGAAGAGTTTCAAAATGAGAGCAATATAAAATGTTACTCAATCCCTTTAGAAGCAACTAACCAATCCAAAAAAACAGATACTAGCGAAACGATTCTAAACTGGTGGGAACATTTTGAACAAGAAAGTATAGTGAAAAGTATTGATTATCAGTATGCTATGTTTACTGACATTACAGATTGTTACCCATCAATCTATACGCATTCTATAACTTGGTCATTATATGGTAAAGAGTATGTGAAGAAAGATAAAAATAAATGTAAAGGTTCATTTGGGGATAAAATCGATAAAAAAATTTCTGGATTACAATATAATCAGACAAATGGAATTCCACAAGGATCTGTACTAATGGACTTTATCGCTGAATTAGTTTTAGGTTATGCAGATCTAGAGCTATCTACAAGTTTGAAACAAGAAGGCTTGGTAGAAGATTACGAAATAATTAGGTACAGAGATGATTATAGAATTTTTTCAAATAGTAGAGAACAGTTAGAACACATTACTAAATCTTTATCTGAAATATTAAATGAATTAAACTTTAAATTGAATTCGAAAAAGACCTTTATAACAGAAAATATAGTTACTGACTCTGTTAAACCTGAAAAGTTGTATTGGGAACAAATTATTAGTAGTTTTCGGAACGTTTCTGTGCTCGACAACAAGAAGGGAACAGTCACTTATAGTATTTCTTTACAGAAACATTTATGGGAGATCAAAAAATTAAGTAATAAATTTCCAAACTGTGGGATCTTAAAAAAAGCTTTAACCAATTTTTATAAAGAAAGAGTAACTAGGATAGGTGCTACAACCAAGACCTCAGATATGCTTCCCTTAATAAGCATACTTATAGATATTATGACTAATAATCCTAACTGTTTGTCACAATCTATTTTAACTATTGGAACATTATTAGACCATATAGAAGATGATGGTAGAGCACTTCAGATTATTGAGGCTATTCTAAATAAATATAAAAAGAAGTCTAACACTGAGTTTTTAATTGTGTGGCTTCAGCGATTAGCATTACTATTTCCTGGTTATCCGTTAAAGACACTGTATATACAAGATCGTCCACTTACTTATAAAGTAGAGCATCAAGATGGGACGAAATTGTTTACAGACGATTGGTTGAACAAGTCTGAACAAGGGAAGTTTGTTGAAGATAATTTAATAGATGATGAACAAATTAAGAAGATGAGAAGAGGAATTAAACTTTCAGAGATTAACATTTTTGATGATTATTCCGTAGGTTAATTATTAACCTACATAAAAAACTGATGTTTTAATATTTAATCAACCAATAAACTTGCTAACAGAATTACATGAATGTCGGATTGATGAAAAATATCAAATTAAAAATTTAAGAGATCGTGAAAAAGAGGTGAAGTTTATATAATTATATAAAAGTATAAAGTATTAAAAATCATTGATCTTAGTTTGAAGTACTAAAGGCTTACTCAAATAAGGATTAATAATAATAATTTGCGTACATTCTACATTTGAAAACGAAGAAATTATTTGAAAAATAGCGTGATGATACCTATTAAAATCTTATGAGTAGGTTTTCTCTGAAGTTATCAGATTATAAAGAACCTTGTGTTAATTAATGATAAGCATTAACTGGAACTCAAGTATATTTTAAATCTTCTTGACACCGATTACATCGTGGATTATATTATTCATTAGTAAAATACGGACTGTTACTGACTCGATCAGGCATAACCTACGTTCAAAAACATGCTTTTGGCTTGTGTTTTTGGCGTATTTTTTTGGAAAGGAGGTTTAAGTGGTTGAAGTTTCAAAAAAAGATCAATAATAGTGTGGCTTGGGTTATTAATGAGCAAAATGAAAAAGTTGAGTATTGCGGACGCATTGAGCCACTTCTGCGGAGTTGGGAGCCAGCTAATGCGGAGAATGGAGCCAGTAAATGCGGAAATATGGAGCCATTGAAATAGTTTCGTACTATTCTGGATACGCCGCTCTCAAAGAACCACTTTGACGGAATGGATGGAGCCAGTTAAAACGCCATTTTGAGGACCATCTGAATCGCTAAATCTAGAGCCAGTCAAGCTAATGATCCTTCTACGGATCACTAGCTTTTTTGCTTCCTTGGGCAAACTCCGGTATAAATAAAGTGTGCAAGGGATACTTTGTACAAAATTAATTGGAGGTGGCAATAATGCCCAACTATTTAGAGATTCTCAGGCTTCACGAATTGTCGGTGAGCATGCGTCAAATTAACCAATCGGTCGGTTCTGGACGCAATACGGTCAGTAAGGTTCTACGAATGGCACGAGAAAAGCAATTAACCTATCACGAATTGTCGCAATGGGAGGAACAACGCGTGGAGGAATTCTTTCGTTCTAAAGCCACGAAATCTAGCCAGAGACAGTCGCATTTTGTCCTGCCGGACTATGAACAGTTAGCCAAAGAACTCGCCAAACCAGGCGTCACCATGCAGCTTTTATGGGAAGAATATGTGGACCAATGCCGACAGTCGAATCTTGTTTATTATCAGCTAACCCAGTTTAAAAAGTATTTTCATGAGTATTTAGCCAAGCAGCCTTTTGCCCACGTCATTCATCACAAAGCAGGAGAAAAAGTCCAAGTAGATTGGGCAGGAACGAAAGCTCATTGGATCGATCCGGACACGGGCGAACAAATCAAGGGCGATCTTTTTGTCGCTGTTTTGCCCTTCAGTGGGTATTCCTTTGCTTTAGTTTGTCCCAATATGAAGCAGGCAAGCTGGATTCATGCGCATATTCAATGTTTTGCCTTTTTTGGAGGGGTCCCTACGTTAATTATTCCGGATAACCTAAAAGTGGGAGTAACCAAACACACGCGCTCAGAAGTGATTCTTAATCAAAGCTATGAAGAATTTGCGAACGCTTGTCATACGGTCATTATCCCTGCACGTGTACGCAGACCACGTGATAAAGGGGCCGTTGAAAATACGGTCAAGCAATTGACGACGCATTTAATCGCTCGTATACGTAACTATCAATTCTTTAGTATGGAGGAATATAATGAACCGTTAGCGATTGAGTTACGAAAATTTAATCAGAAACCCTTTCAAAAGAAAACGGGTTCTCGCCAATTCATTTTTGAAACCATAGAACAAGCCGCTTTACAGCCATTACCCATCTATCCTTATGAGTATGGTAAATATAAAACCGCAAAGGTTTACGCCAACAGCCATATTAGTTATCAAAAACACTACTATTCTGTTCCTCATGCTTACATTGGAAAATCAGTCACTTTAAAGATCTACACGAAGGTTTTAAAAGTTTTTGACGGGTCTACGCTTTTATGCCAGCACACCACACAATACAAACATCCTGGACAATATACAACAGAGGCGGAACATTTACCGGAAAATAGTGCGCATTACGGTGACTGGAATAGTTCTCGTTACCAAAAATGGGCACGACGTATAGGCCCTAACGTGGCGATTGTGGTGGAAAGAATGTTTTTGGAAGCCAAAATTGAACAACACTATTATCAACGTGTTCATGCATTATTAAAATTGGCAGACCCCTATTCCGACCAAAGATTAGATCAAGTCTGCCAACAAGCTTTAGAAAAGAATAGCACTCCTAGCTACTCCCTTCTCAAATCACTACTTGAAAAGCAAGCTAAGAACGCTTCTTTTTTCCAGAATAGCACGTCATCCACCCAGGAACAAGCTTATTTGAGAGGAGCCGATTATTATGACAACAACTTCTCCAAATAAAAAGATCGAAGAGCTAACACAAAAATTAAGGCAGATGCGTTTGCCTATCATGGCCGCTCAATTACGCGCGATTTATACAGAAGAATTGGTCGATTCCATGACGCCCCTGGATCTATTGGAACAACTCGTTACCGAAGAATTTTATACTCGTAAACAAAATGCGATCGATAGGAATCGTAAAAAAGCGAAACTATCAAACACTACAGCTCATTTAGGAGACATCCATCACTCTCCCGAACGAAAAATCAATGCGCAAGTACTAGAGCAATTAGCCACCAATCAATACATTTATTCCCAACGGAATGTGATCATCCAAGGAGCTACCGGCACAGGAAAAAGTTATATGGCTAACGCGCTTGCCAACCATGCTCTTGAAGCCAGCTATACTGTAAGATATTTTCGTATGACAGAACTCCTCAACGAGTTACACTTAGCTGAACTGGAACATGAAATGGTCAAACGGCTGAAACAATTAACCAAAGTGGATATTCTTGTCATTGATGATTTTCTCCTCACTCCTACAAGTGAACTCGAACAAAAATATTTAATGGAAGTTTTTGAACTGCGCAATCGCTCCAAACCGCTTATTTTATGTTCCCAAATGAGTACCGCCGAATGGCACAAAAAATTAGGCGGTGGCGCCATAGCCGATGCCATATTAGATCGGGCGATCTCTAATGCTTATCAACTAATCATTGAGGGCAGTTCTCAACGAAGAGCTCCTTCGACTGGTTCCAAAAACAACGATTAAGAGGGTTCCCAAAAACGCGATTTACGTGGTATCGTAAATCGCGTTTTTATGGCTCTTTGGCGACGCCGTTTGCAAACAGAAGACGAATTAGTTAGAGCGGGAGGTAATTTATAATCATCTTATAGTTATGGTCTATTCTTCCGTACTTAGCGGTCTAAAGGTCTGCACTGTTGGTCTGTTTTAAATACCGTATTCAGTTCTTTTATTCAACCGAAAGTTGAGGAAAAGAACTTTTAGAAAAAAGAACACGCCATTGTTTAGGATCTCTTGGAAAAATTTATAAATTATTCAGAAAGTATTATTTAGCTTTCAGTAGTCTTGTTTATTTATAGCGTTCCTTATACGAATAAAGTAGTTTTAACTATCATACTTTTCAAACGCACGATAAAAAGAGGTACGCAATTCTTGACTTTTATCTAATTTCCATACTACCCATGGTTGTAACATATAAGTAACTGCGGGGATTTTAGCATTATTAGGTATTACAGAACCGGCTATGTATGGGGTGACTTTGAAGTTAAAAAAACCTTTTATCGGAGCGATGACAGGTGGAGCAATCGCTGGGGCAGTACTTAATATATTCAGTGTTAAAAGTTTCAGTATGGGGGTACCAGGACTGATTGTACTTCCGGGTTATGTGGACCCCAATAATGGAATGAACTTCCCAATTACCATTATGGGCTCAATTCTTGCCATTGTAGTTGCTTTTTCCGTTACCTGGATTATAGGATTCGAAGATGAAACGACTGACGAAGTTGAAAAAGTTGATTCTTCAGCAAATGTAGAAAAAACTTCGGGAGAACAAATTAAAATAGCTTCTCCAGTGAACGGACAATTTGTTGCTGTTGAAAATCTTAGCGATGAAACCTTTGCTCAACAAATTATGGGACAAACCACAGCTATTCAACCAAGTTCAAATGAAATTGTTGTACCATTTGATGCTGAGGTCACTTTAGTGGCAGAAACAAATCACGCGATAGGAGTGAGAAGTAGTGAGGGGATTGAGTTATTGATTCATTTAGGCATTGATACTGTTGAATTAAAAGGAGAAGGATTTAAACCGCAAGTAAAACAAGGGGATCAAGTAACACAAGGCGATCTACTGATGGAAATGGTTGTAGAATCTATCAAAGAAGCAGGTTATGATCCAGTGGTATTAAGTATCGTAACCAATACTGCTGATTACTTAGACGTTATTTCAACGGCAACAGAAGAAGATATTGTTGTGGGAGATAATATAGCTGCCGCAATAAATTAAGATGAAGAACATGATAGTTATTGGTTCACCTATTTGCGTATATCGAACAAATAGGTGAAGCTTTGGAAAATAGTAGTGATGTAGATCACAATGATTGTAGAGAAAGTATTTTAAATTGTTGTCTTAAAGATACTTTTGATTGGTACAAACAAGTTATTACAACAATTGGAGAAAATTATGGTTGTAATAAAGAGAGAAACTGTAAAAAGTTTTAATAAAAGAGCCTAGGAAATGGCAAAGAAAATCGTCTATTTCCTAGGCATTTTTGTTGAGTGAAAAGGAATATAGTGGAATTTATGCTTTGATAGGTAACGTGTTATAACCTTAAGTATACATTTCTTGCTTTTATTTTGTTTTTTTAGTAAGATGTAAGAAGTAAGACATCTGAAGGAGGGATTTTTATGATCGACCAAGTAACTCCTAAAACTTCTAAAGTTTCTAGTAAAGGACAAGTTGTTATTCCAGTTGAACTTCGTCGTAAATTAGGTTTACAAGATGGCGATCAAGTCACCATTGATGTTAATGATAATAATGAACTTGTTCTTAAAAAATTGCCAACTGCTTTAGATTGGCATAACTTAATTACGTCTATTCCTAATGAAAAGGTTGATGTTGATCAAAATGGCCATTATAATCCCAAAAAAGCTCCGCATTTTCATGATTGGATGAACGAAGACTAACTTTTATGGAACCTATGGAACTTTATATTGCTGATGTTCCTTTTGACGAAAACAATCAATCTAAAATTCGGCCAGCTTTAGTTGTGGAAGTTAAAAGTAAGTATGTTACTTTATTCAAAATCACCAGTCAATATACGCATAAATCTGAAACAATCAAAGAGCTTTATTACCCCATTAAAGATTGGCATGCAGCAGGATTAAAAAAAGCTTCTTATGTTGATACACATCGTACTTATGATGTGACTAAAGCAGCAGTTTTTAAACGTCGTCCCTTAGGGAAATTAACTGCCCTTGATATTATGGGTCTGTATAAGTTTATTCAAAAAAAGTATTAGTTTTGTCTGAACTAATGCTTTTTTCTTGAATTAACTTCATTTTTGATACTTAATTACGCTTATTGATGTCCTGCGCTAGAAAGCTTGGCAAAAGCTATAACAGTCAGACAAAATAATAAATAACTGTTCTTTCAATTGCTTATTCCCAATTACTTTGCTATATTTAAGGTTAAATAACAAAGGGAATGTAAGAAAAGGCAAAAACTCATAAATGTACAACGGATACAGTTCACTACACTTAGTACAAAGAGCATGAACTTATTTTGATAATTGATAACGGTGACAAGGTGGTTTTTGAAACAAGAGAAGTATCGGATAATCAATTTAATTTTCACTCAACGACAGAAGCGATTTCGGAACTTAATTGGGATTATGTTTATCCTCTTTCTGGTCCAGTTTACATCAATGGTGCGGAACCAGGAGATACCTTGGCTGTAGAAATCCTTGATTTGAAAACAAAACGCTGGGGATGGACGGCGGTTTTACCTGGTTTAGGATTATTAGCTGAAGACTACCCTGATGCATATTTGCGTACCTTTGATTTATCAGATGGAAAGTATATTCATTTTAGTGAAGATATTAAAGTCCCAATTGAACCTTTCTTAGGAACAATGGGTGTTTGTCCTAAAGATGGAGATGGTACTCCGATTATGCCTCCTGGGAATTTTGGTGGAAACTTGGATGTACGACAATTAACCGTAGGAACGAAGCTGTACTTGCCAGTACAACAAGCTGGAGCACTGTTTAGCTGTGGAGATGGTCATGCGGCACAAGGTGACGGAGAAGTATGTGTGTCGGCTCTAGAATGTCCAATGTATGCTAGCTTGAAATTCACAGTAATAAAAGCAGCAGAAAAATCAATCCCATCCCCACAGTTTCAAACGAAGGGTGGTTTAACCCAAAAAGTAAATCACGATGATTTTTACGGCACGACAGGCGTAGGACCAGATTTGATGACGGGCGCTCAGGAAGCTTTACGTTCGATGATTGATTACGTATCTGAAACTTATTCCATTGAGAAAATCGATGCATATTTGCTTGCTAGCCTTTGTGTCGATTTGAAAATATCTGAAGTTGTTGACGCAGGACAGTATGTTGTCAGTGCATTATTGCCGCTTTCGATATTTAATGACTCACAGGAATAAATTTTTATTCGATTAATTTATTAGGAATTCATCAAATAGACGTAAAATAGTAGTACAATATCACAACTACGACATTGTACTATTATTTTTTTATAATATACAATTATTTTTATAATTTATCATTTTTGATATCTAGAGTAAGAACGTTTCGACATCCTTCAATATCGTAGCCGACAATGTAGAATTCTTTGGATACGATGGTGCTCACGAATATTCATATAGCGCGACAAACAAAAAGAAAGAATGAGTAGCATCTTTAAGCTCCTAATGCTGCGTTGATACCATCTGTTTGATTAATTTGGAAATAAATGATTTTGCAAACGTCCTCTGTAAGTAGTTCAATTCTTTATATGATTTTTTGGATCAAAATGCTCTGGTATTATCATTTTTATCAGTTATCAATTAAGAGTAAAGAGTGCTCGCTGGTTGATAACGTTCGGAAAGTGTGGGGCTAAAGTCACTTTTCAATGAATATATAATTTCAAGGTTCTTATAAGAATTGTAAAAGTTCGAGCATAATGGAGTTGCTTTGAGAAAAACGTCCTTTTGCTCGCTCGTAACGTAAGTCCAGCTTATATGCATTGATTCTACTGTCCATTCATCAATTAATTAAAATCGTAATCATTAATATTTCGTCACGCCGCATTTGTGAGTCGTTTTTTTGAATTTCTTGGCCTTCAAAGGTAAGACACATGAGATTTATCGAGGTCGATCCTATTCAAGTACGCTTTTTTGTTAAAAACAGTATACAAGTAACTATAAGTCAGAGTCCTTTTATTGCTTACACAATTACATGATCATAACCTAGGGGATTTTTGAAATTTATTAGTTGTTACTAATTACAGTTTAAAAACATTTTATTTAAAATATTAATTTTCATTAAACTAATTCTAATAGATCTTTTTTTGTGTTTTAAATAATTCAGCTTTCATTTCGCTAGCTACTGCTTGCATCATGGGCACTGCTACAGAATTACCGAACTGTTTATACATCTGAGTCCGAGAAACAGGCACAACGAATTCATCGGGGAACCCCATTAATCTTTTACATTCAAGTTTAGAGAATAACCTTATGCCAGTTTCTCCTCCTTTTACAAAAGTTCCTGTTAAACGTTGGATTTTATGATAACTTGCTACTAATGTTTTTGCTTGCATAGTCGAATTTTTATCCACTAACTGAGGCTTGCCATCATTTTTTTTAAATAAATAATTATCTTGTAAATGTTTTGATATTGAATAGCCGTCAGGTGCGGTCTCTAAAATTGTGCCGACAGCTTTTTTAGAATATACGTTTCCAGCAGGAAAGTTAAAAGTATTTATTTTTAAATCTTTTCTCATACCAACAATTACTAACCGTTTTCGTATTTGTGGTAAATTAAAATTTTGAGCATCTAAGACTTTATAAAAAACATCATAGCCTTCATTAATAAGAGAATTATAGATGATATTGAAAGCCTCTCCACTTTGTATTGTTAACAGGCCAGGAACATTTTCAAGTAAAAACATTTTAGGCTTGTGATAGCTAATAATTCTTAGGACATCAAAAAAAAGTGTACCTTGTGTAGCATGTTTGAAGCCTTCACGTTTTCCAATCATTGAGAATGGCTGACATGGAAAACCAGCTAATAAAATATCATGTTCTGGTATATCTTGTTCTTTTATTTTTGTTATATCGCCTTCAGGTTTTTCGTTGTAGTTAGCTTCATAGGTTTTTTGAGCGTATTTGTCCCATTCTGAACTGAATACACAGGTAGAGTTTTCGTCTTCAAATGCTTGTCTAATTCCTCCTATTCCAGCGAACAAATCTATAAATTTTAATTTATCAGTCACTGAATCCACATCCTTTTGTTTAGTTACATTCAATCCAGAGTTAATTAAATATAAGCATTTTTTATTAAAACTGTTACATTGGTCAATATTTAATGAGCGTATTTTTTCATATAAGTCTTCCGATAGATATATAGTCTTTGCAACTTTTTTATTTTGGTTAGGTTTTCTTCCAGAACCTTTTCTATATCCGCCTCTCATATTAAAAACTCCTTATAATCTTTCATTTAATATACTCTATTTATTTTGATTTTGCAATTAAAA
The DNA here is from genome assembly GCF_003795145.1 of Tetragenococcus koreensis. Classification (GTDB taxonomy): domain Bacteria; phylum Bacillota; class Bacilli; order Lactobacillales; family Enterococcaceae; genus Tetragenococcus; species Tetragenococcus koreensis. The sequence goes on from NZ_CP027786.1 coordinate 2,397,008, forward strand.
AAATCAAAATAAGCCCGTTTCTTTTTATTATTTTTAAAATATGAGATAATCCGTTAAAAGTGTATAGAAAGAGGGAAGATTATGAGTAATAAGTACAATAAAGGAGAATGGTCAGAATTATATGCATTTTTGTATTCATTGACTAATGGTGTAATATATGGTGCAGATGAGGATTTAAATAAAGATAAGAATATTAAATATAACGTTGTATCAGCATTTCAAAGTGACATAGAATATATGAGAAATCTAGAAAAAGAAATTGTAGAGTTTATAATCAATGGAGAAAGTTGTTTCGTAACAATTGAGGACTTAAAAAATAATACAGAAAGATTATTCTATCAAATTAAAGATGGACGTGGGAGCACGTTTGAAATACCTGATATTGAAAGCCTTATAGAAAAGTTGGGTATCAGAACTTTGAAAGCTGGCAATAGACTGAAAGGTGACTTAGTTTTAAAAATACATGACCCCATGATTGCCTCGGAACCAGTATTAAGTTTTAGCGTTAAGTCGCATATTGGAAGTAAACCAACACTTGTAAACTCTTCAAAAGGTACAAACTTTTTGTTTAAGATTGCTTCAGCTTCAGGATCAGAGGAACTTTCAAATGAAGTTGTAGGTGAAATTAATGGTATTACAGGAAGTGGGAAAATCAAAAAAAGAATTTCAGAAATTTATGATAAAGGAAATACTTTAGAGTTAAAAGAAGTATCGTCAGCAGTTTTTTCAAGAAATCTCAAAATGATAGATTTTAAAATGCCAGAAATATTAGCTGCGTTATGTTTAGAATCGTATTTTGTAAAAGGGAAAAGAATCCCAGATGTTGTTGATTCATATGCAGCAAACAACTCTCTAGAGGATAAGGGACTAATTGAGTATAAAGTTAAGCAGTTTTTAATTGCTTGCGCATTGGGAATGGTCCCTTTGACTCCATGGGAAGGTTTAGAAGAAGCTAATGGAGGCTATCTAGTTGTTAAGGACGACGCAGATGTTCTTTGTTATCATATTTACAATAGAAATAAGTTAAGCCAGTATTTATACACACATACGACTTTTGATACACCTAGTACGAGTAGATATTCAGTTGGCAAAATTTTAAATGATCAAATAACTGGGGAAAGAAATTTTAGATTAAATTTACAAATAAGATTTTCTTAAAAAATTAGTTACGCTGACAGAGTTAAAATAAAGCGTAACAACTTTTTTAAGTTTTTTAATGAGGCTAAAACATAAGTTATTTTTATAATAAAACATCCAAACTATAAAGAAGAGAGACTTTTTTTAATATTTAGAAATGTCCTAATAATAATTCGTATGTTTTTTTGCTTTATCTTTATCTATGTCACTATTCCATTCGAAATTATTTTTAAATGGGTTAGATGTAACAAAGTAGAAAATTGCATCATTATTATAAAAAACAAGCATATCAAAAGTCATTTTGTGTTGTTTTTATTAAAAACGTTTATTTTTTATATTAGAATCAATTTCATAATTCATTGCCTTGTTAAATCCTTGATATGACAACACGTTCAAAAAACACAAAAAAGGAACCTCCCCATATGGTACACTTAGGTTGTCCTAGACAGACAAGTACGCCAGGAGGGATTCCTTATGTCTATTATACAACAACCAACTTTATTTGACATCGATTATTTAGAAAAATTGGATATTCAGGAGAAGTATAAAGAAATTTTCTCCCCAATCGATTGGACAAAAGTGTTAGATTTATTTCAAAAAGATACGAAAGTCGGTCCGTCTATTACCGTCAATTATGAAGCGGTCCTCCGTTCCTTAATGGCACGTATTGATCAGAAAATTCCTACACAAAAAGCCTTGATTCAACGTTTGAAAAGTGATTTACGTTTGAAACTAAGCGTCGGTTTTCTTTATTCTGAACCCATTCCTTCAGAAGCCACCTATTCGCGAGTGATGGCGATCTTGGCAAACCATCTTTCTGTTTTGGAAAGGATAAACCAGCAATTACTCCAACTCATTCATGAAGAGTTGGACATTTTTACAGAGAATGTGGCGATTGATGCGACTTCGATCGAAGCACGGACAAAGCCTGTAAAAACAGATAATCCAAAGCTCCCATCGACTGAAGCACAACGAAGCATGACCACAGAAGCCATTCTTGAGACCCTACCTTCTTATGCTTCATGGGGCGTGAAGAAAAATAGTCAAGGCAAGAATTATTTTTGGTTTGGCTATAAAGGGACACTCGCTGTTTCTACGAAAAGCCAATATATTTTAAACATGCATATCGCTTCTGCTTTTGCTTCAGATGTTACTTTAGCGATTCCCACCATTCGCAAGGTGGCAGAAGCGTTAAGAATGGAAAAAGAGGCCCCTTATCTCTCTTTAGATAAAGGCTATGACGCCAAAGAAATCTATCAGGAATGTCACGCCTTAGATATCGAACCCATCATTCCATTAAAACGAATAGCGAAAAACGATGGCGAAGTAGACGCTCACTACGCACCGACCTGTCTGCTTGAATATGGCTATAAATATGACAGTTATGATAAAAGATATGGGGCGTTGAAATATGCTCGACCCGAAAAATATTGTAGAGATTGTCCACTACAGCACGAAGGACTTTGCCAAAAAGTCATCAAAGTCAAACAAATGAATGACCCAAGAAAGTATAATCATCCAGCTCGAGGAACGCGTGCCTGGAAATTGAAATACAATGAACGAAGCAGTGTCGAACGTGTTAATGGGTATTTAAAAGAGAATCATCAGCTTGATGATACCCGTTTTTATCAGCCCAGTCATGCGATTGCTTTTTATCACTTGATCCAGCTCACTTATAATGCGCGAAACTTTGCCAATCAACGTGTCGCTAAGACAACGAAGAAAAAGAAATAGTCATAGAATTTCGAAAAAATCACACAATTCGAAATTGGATGAGTGTTTGCTTTTTTGGAAAAGTGAATTATGAAATTGGTTCATTAATATGTCTAAGTTTCTGCGCAAAGTTTTTCAGCAATGAACTGTAAAGAATAATAAAGATACTTAGTGCATGTATAACTTCTTGTACAAAAAGTTATGTTACTTAGCTTATGCTCTCTTTTGCATCTTTCCCTAATTCATATTATTTTTTTCATCAACTGTTTTTAGAATTTTTTTTACACAATCATCTGTTTTTTTCAATACTTCATGACTTTCCCAAAAACGAAGGACTGTCCAGCCTAGCTTTCTTAACTCTTCATTCTGATATTTATCTCTAGCTATATTCTTTTCAATTTTGGAAATCCAGTATTCTCTATTTGATTTAATTCGTTCTTTTTTAGTTCTCCAATCATAGCCGTGCCAAAATTCTCCATCTACAAAAACAGCAATTTTATATTTTGTTATCGCAATATCAGGTTTCCCAGGTAGTCTTTTATAATTTTTACGATATCTAATACCATGGTGCCAAAGTTTTTTTCTCAACAATACTTCTGCCTTTCCGCCAGTTGATTTGATTTTTGACATCATTTGTGAACGGTATGCAGTGGTTTTCATTTTTTTTGTCATGGTTGTTTTCCTCATTCTAAGTAATTTTGGTTATAAAATACGGAGTTATGTCAATATTTATCACATTTTTTGAAAATATTTTTTCCAAAATGATGACATGGGGCTCGTGGGAAAATTTCTCAAAAAATGTGTAGAAGAAACCAGAGTTCTCCATCAGTTTTTGAACTTAACCTTGTGTCTGCAGAGATGTTATAAAAGTTTCTTTTTTAACTGGTTAGGTTCTTAGCTCCTTTAACTGGAGCGAGAATGTTTGGAAGTGTAATAGATCAATTTTATCGTTTTGGGAATACCAGTAGTAACTGTATCGGGTGAGCTTGATGTCCTTCATCAATTACCTCATAAATGGAGAAACTAACGGTTATTCTTTCATAAATAGCATTATAATCTTTTTAGAATATCAGTTTTCTGCTTTAAATTTTGTATATCCTGGTCTATTTTTAGAGAAAGGCTTGTCTTTTTCCATTTCTTTATTCGATGAATATTTATAAAATGTTTGATAATTCCATATTCGTACGTCAGAGAAGCTATATTCTATCCTTACTTATTCAATTGAAAAAACAATTATTTGTTTTATTGTTATATTGTTTTGCTGTAAATAGATATTCTTTCGTAGAATACCATAGCATTTTATGAAAATGTGTCTGCAAAACCAGTTTAACACCAGTTATTTAGTAGAGCAATATTGTGTCGATAGATATTGCATTACAGTTTTTTTATGATAGAATACCAAACGAAGAGCTAAAATTTAAGAAAAACTAGCTAATTTGTCAATATATATATAATAGTTCACATTTTTTGTAATTTTTTCTGTAAAGCGTTTTCTTTTTCGTTTATTTATTCTATAATAGATGTAATCCAATATGTAAGGAGCGAAAAAAATGGAAGAAAAAAATAGCTCTATTTCAGAGCTAAACGCTGAACGAGACGTAAACGAGCAAAAGAACCGTTGGAATATAAGCCTAAGTTCACAGACCTTTCCTGTTTTAGAAATCGAGCAATAAATGAACCTGTGGATTTAGACAGGCTTTGTAATGAAATTAGCATTGGAACAAACGTTGATTTTAATGAAGAGCTCTACGCTATTATACCTTGTATGAGTGAGTCTGCGTATACGTACGTTATATATCAAAATACGATAAAGTTAGTTGAATTAGGTACGGATACTATCTCTGAAAAATTTTTATATCATTATTGGAAGTTAGGATTTGCGGAATATAAACAAACGATAGAAGATTTTTTAGGCTCGAATGCAAACAGTATTCCATTATCTTGTGAAATTTTTAATTTTATGCCTTTTAGTATTTCCTCACAGCCGAAAAGAGATATATGGATTAATCCTGGGCGTATAAAAGAATTAAAAATTATTTCTGATAAAAAGACAGTCGTTTCATTGTTTAATAATTTTGTTTTTTATTTAGACCGTAAAGGAAGTTCATTTATGAACGGATGAATCGAACTTTTTTAGTGTACGGTATTGTAAAGCGTTATTTAGGTATTATGCCAGATGCCTTTAAAATGGGGCTGTTAGAGTAACTAAACATTTCTTCCTCTTACAACTCTAATCTCCCAATTGCTTATTCCTAATTACTTTGCTATATTTAAGGTTAAATAACAAAGGGGGCGTAAGCAATGGCAGAAACTCATAAATGTTCAACAGATACAGTTCACTACACTTGGCACAAAGAGCATGAACCTATTTTGACAATTGATAGCGGTGACACGGTGGTTTTTGAAACAAGAGAAGTATCGGATAATCAATTTAATTTTCACTCGACGACAGAAGCGATTTCGGAACTTAATTGGGATTATGTTTATCCTCTTTCTGGTCCAGTTTACATCAACGGTGCGGAGCCAGGAGACACTTTGGCTGTCGAATTCCTTGATTTGAAAACAAAACACTGGGGATGGACGGCGGTTTTACCTGGTTTAGGATTATTAGCTGAGGACTACCCTGATGCATATTTGCGTACCTTTGATTTATCAGATGGAAAGTATATTCATTTTAGTGAAGATATTAAAGTCCCAATTGAACCTTTCTTAGGAACAATGGGTGTTTGTCCTAAAGATGGAGATGGTACTCCGATTATGCCTCCTGGGAATTTTGGCGGAAACTTGGATGTACGACAATTAACTGTAGGAACAAAACTGTACTTGCCCGTTCAACAAGCTGGGGCCCTGTTTAGCTGTGGAGATGGTCATGCGGCACAAGGTGATGGAGAAGTATGTGTATCGGCTTTAGAATGTCCAATGTATGCTAGTTTGAAATTCACAGTAATAAAAGCAGCAGAAAAATCAATTTCTTCCCCACAATTTCAAACAAAAGGTGGTTTAACCCAAAAAGTAAATCACGATGATTTTTACGGCACGACAGGCGTAGGACCAGATTTGATGACGGGCGCTCAGGAAGCGCTACGTTCTATGATTGATTATGTATCGGAAACTTATTCCATTGAGAAAATCGATGCGTATTTACTTGCCAGTCTTTGTGTGGATTTGAAAATATCCGAAGTCGTTGATGCAGGACAATATGTTGTGAGCGCCTTATTACCACTTTCAATATTTAATGACGCACAGAAATAAATTTTTATTAGATGGACTGACTTGAAACGGCAGGATGGTTGTATGCTTTAGGCTTTTTCTCAGGTATACTAAGATTAGTAGTGTAATATCACGCTGGTGGCATTGCATTACTATTTTTATAAAAACATTCAGTGAAGCGTTTTCTTTTTCGATCATTTATTCTATAATAGACGTAATTAAATAAGTAAGGAGCGAAGTAAATGGAAGAAATGAATAGCCCAGAATCGAGGCTAAACGCTGAATATAAAGCAAACAAGGACATAAAAACGCTAGGATACAAACCTAATTTAATGAGTCTTGCTGGTTTTATAAACCGAGCGATGAATGAGCCCGTGGATTTGGACCAACTTTATACAGAAATTAGTATTGGAACTAGTGTCAATTTTAAAGAAGAAATTTATGCCATTATACCTTATGAACGAGAAAGTGCTCATACCTTTATTGTCTATCGCGATACGGCAAAATTAGTTGAATTAGGGACGGATGCTATCGCTAAAAAATTTTTGTGTCATTATTGGAAAATGGATTTTGCTGGATATAAACAAACGGTCGAGAATTTCTTGGGTTATAACGCAAAAAATATTCCATTAGCTTGTGAAGAATTTAGTTTAATGCCTTTTAGCATTTCGAGAGATCCGGACATAGATATATGGTTCAATCCAGGTCGTATATGGGATACAAACCTAATTTCAGGTAAAGAAAAAACGATTATTACATTGTGCAATGGTTTTAGTTTCTATTTAGATCGCAAAGGGAAATCCATCTATGAACAAATGTATCGGGCTTTCATCGTGCATGGGATTTTAAGACGGTATAGAGGTGTTGCGCCGGCAGAACCGACAATGGGATTGTTAGAATATCTCGACATTTCTTCCTCTTCTGTGACACGCAAGGTAACCAAGGGGTTAGAATTCCGGCATATCCCAGGTTATGAGAAAGATTTTTGCGAAATCTTTTTAAAGCTACATGATCAATTTGTTAAATTGGGTGAAAAGCAACGAATCTTGTCTAGTCTTAATATCTCGGAATAGTAAAACACTTATTTAACGCTATTATTTATAACTTGACTTTACCTACAAAGGCTAAAGTCGAGTTTTTTTCAGTGTTTTTCTTTAAAAATAATTTTCTTAAGCGCGTTCGATGGCAGTGACAGTTTTGACGTGATAGGCCGGTTTTTTGTAGTGAAAGAACGTCCTAATCGTTTACTTCATAATCTTTTGACTGTCTTTTTTTATAGGCTGTTTTTTGTTTTCTCATTATTCCCAGATTTTAATCGTTATCCCTTTTGGTAACTGCTTTCTGAAAATCAAAAAGAGAAATAACGCTGGCGCCAAAATGCTTCGCTACATTCGGGATTTTTACATCCCCAGTTGGGCTTCCGGCATTTAATTTACTATTTGATACTTCATTAGTCATAACAACACAATTTTTCAATCTTATCAAAAGTTTTTCTATTCGTGTTTAACAATCGATAGGCATCTGTATATTGGGTGTTACCACTTTTTATATCATTGGATAGAAATTCAAAGAACCTTTTATCTATTCTAGAGGTAGCATTATTGATTCCATCCCCACCAACTTTTTTCTTTCGGTCTTTTTCTTTTTTATAGTACTTTAAACTTTCACTTCTTAACTTATAGTACTCTTCTTCATCAATGTATTTATTCTTTAATGCTTTAACAGCTACAGCTAACATGCTAATTTTACATTTTTGAGCAATATCCTGAATTTTATTAAATACGTTCTTTTCAGTGTTTTCCATCCATAACTCTTTAAAATAAGGAGCGGGGATGCACAATTCAGAAGCAATATTATTACACAATACTTCTAAATCATTTCTGTATATGGGATTACTGACATTATTATCATTAAACAGATCACTTTCACCTAGAAAAATATGAGCTAGCTCGTGAAAAAGAGAAAAAATCTTCCCGCCGTTACTATCTGTACTATTAATAAAGATTAAAGGGGCGTACTCGTCAACTAAAACAAAAGCTCTAAATTCGTCCACATTCAAAGGCCTATGAGTATTTGCCTTAACTATTCCGTTTTGCATAACAAGTATTCCAGCATTTTCAAATTTACTTCTTAAATAATTGAAAGATTTATTGCCTTGACAGTCTAAGAACCATTTTTCGTTTAATTGCAAAGTTTTTCTAATGTCTTTAGCAATTGCTTGGATGCTGTCTTTTTTAGTAAATTTTCCTACAAAGTTAAGTTTTTCGTAGCTATTTCTGATTAAGAAGTCTCTCATCCAATTTTGTTTATCTTCCATGTCGTCTATTGTTTCCAAAAGGTCCCTGCTTGGTTTATCTACTTCATTATTTAAAATTGTTCTATATTCAATTAGAGAAGAGGACTCCTTTTGAATGTCATTTAATAAAAGATAGCCAAAGGGGACTTTGATTTTTTTGCTTAACTGATTGAGTTGATTAAAAGTGGGTTGTGCTGATGAATCTAACCAACCATTAATATTTTTTAAATTGGCATCTTTTTCTAAATCTTCCAAATCAACGTTGCTTGTTTCAATGTAGTACTTGATAACGTACGGAGTTATTGGTACTCGTGCAGCAACCATTTTAATCACCTTCCTCTCTTCTATAGTATAACATGAAAGTTTATAGCAAGGGCAAGCTAGGTTTAAAAAAAGACTGAACTTTTCCTTCGTTTTACTTTTTACACAATTATCAAGTGTAGTTATACTTGGTTATTTTGGTGTTAGCAAGTATAATCAAATTGAAGAGGTGATTTCCATGCTAAAGACAAAAGCAAGAGCTCAAGGTAGATCTATCGTGATTACCTTGCCAGCTGAAAAAGAGTCAACGGTTTTTCCTGGTAAAGAATACCTCGTGTCTTACGGGGATGATGGAACGATTGTTTTGTTTCCTGAAATTGAAGATCCGTTTGCTGATGTTACAGAAGGAGCTTTTTACGAATCAGATGTATGGGAAAATATGCCAGCAGTTGGTAAAGAGGCGCTGGATGACTAATCACTATATACCAGAAAAGGGAGATAGGGAGTGGATTGCCTTTGATCCTTCTATTAAAATAGATTCACCAACTAGATACAGTCTTTCATAAAATGACAAAACAAAAGGATTTCATAAAGCTAAAAGATAATCAAATATTCTTGGGAGCATCTGTCTATGATAAAAAATATTGTTTTTGATATGGGAAATGTACTGATCAAATATGATCCTAGCCAGTTTATTGGAGAATTTACTTCTAATGAAAAGCACCAACAAATGCTATTGGAGAAAATTTTTTATACAGATGAATGGGAACAATACGACGAGGGGACAATTACCAAAGAGGAAATCATAGCTAAAGCAAGAAATCTCTTGCCGAAAACACTTCATTCCGCTATTCCGATCGTTATGGATACCTGGTTTGAAAAAATGACGCCCATATCGGGTATGGAAGAAGTGGTTGAAACCTTAAAGAAGAATGGTTATTCTGTTTATCTTCTATCCAATGTATCTCAGGATTTCTATTCTTTTAGAGATATTGTTCCAGGAATGACGTATTTTGACGGAATATTTATTTCGTCCGACTGGAAGTGCATCAAGCCAGACGCTAAAATATATCAATTATTTTTTAATCATTTTCATCTTGTTCCCACAGAAAGTTTTTTTATCGACGATTTAGCCATAAACATCGAAGCAGCTGCCAGTCAAGGCATGCAGGGGCACGTATTTGATGGAAATATCTCCTACCTGTTTTCTTCTTTGAAAGAAAAGGGTGTAATGATAATGATTTAGCTCATTTTTTTAATAAAGAAAGGTAAATGTTTTGAGTCGGAAAAAAGCGCATTCATATTTTAGAAATAGTATGCTATAATGGATTACGAAACGAGAGAATCTTTGCTGCAAGACAGCACAAAAGCCAGCTCCTACTCATTATAGGGCTGGCTTTTTTTACGTTAGATGCGTCGGCTAACGTGTGCAGTTGGATAGCAACTTGTTATCAATCGTCTTTGTCCTTTTCTTCCAATCAATGAGAAAATAGCTCAAATTTTTAAGGCAAAGTAAATACGTAGGTGAAAGCGTGCTAAATATGTACGTTTTTAATCTATATGCTATAATAAACTTGCGAAATGTGATTAATGTGCAACTGAGCCACCAGGAAACCACCCTACGGCAATAGGGCGGTTTTTTCTTTTTACTAGTCAATCGAAGTAGGGTCCAAAAATAAGATTTACGGCCCCAAGTCAGTCAAAGAGAGGGCCAGAAATGCCCCCTTCTTTATTAAACTTTCTTCACTTTTCTTTTGCAACTACCCCTAGCGTGCATCGAGAAACACAAATCAGTTGGTCATTTTCGTTGGTGATATTGATTTGCCAAACCATAGTTCTTCGACCAATATGGATGGGTGTTGCTTTGGCAGTGACCGTTCCTGCAGCTTTGCTTTTGATGTGATTGGCGTTGATTTCTATGCCAAAAATCGTTTCGCGTGTAGAATCGATGTTGGCAACTGCGCCGATGCTAGCGGCTGTTTCTGCCAGAGCAGCGCTGGCGCCACCATGTAAATACTGGGCTGGCTGACGGGTACGGTGATCTACTGGCATAGTCATGACGACCCTATCTTTTTCTACGGAAACAATCTCCATGCCCAGAGCCTCCATTAATGTATTTTCCATTTTTCTTCATCTCCTCGTCTTTTAGTGTAGGAAAGGAAAGCAATGGTGTCAATTTTATCTTAAGCGGTTTCCTTGAGAAATCGGAGAAAAAGTAATAAATTGGATTCGCAATCATTTTTTAAATAACGAGGAGGAATTCGAAATGGAAGTCGCTTGGGAAAAAGCCGGAGACTATGAAGAAATTATTTATGAAAAATACAATGGGATCGCTAAGGTCACGATGAACCGTCCGGAAAAAAGGAACGCCTTTACACCTTTGACAGTCAATGAGATGATCGATGCGTTTGCGGATGCTAGGGATGATTCCTCTGTGGGTGTGATTATTTTGACAGGCGCAGGCGAAAAAGCTTTTAGTTCTGGTGGTGACCAAAACGTTCGAGGCAATGGTGGTTATGTGGGTAAGGACCAAGTACCACGTCTAAATGTTTTGGATTTGCAACGATTGATCCGTACGATTCCGAAACCAGTGATTGCGATGGTCGCAGGTTATGCGATTGGCGGCGGTCATGTGTTACATGTTGTTTGTGATTTAACAATTGCAGCTGATAACGCCATTTTTGGTCAAACAGGTCCTAAAGTCGGGAGTTTTGACTCTGGTTACGGCGCTGGCTTACTGGCAGAAATGATCGGACAAAAACGTGCTCGAGAAATGTGGTATTTATGTCGTCAATATGATGCTAAAGAAGCCTTTGACATGGGTTTGGTCAACAAAGTCGTGCCGTTGGACCAATTGGAAGCAGAAACTGTGCAATGGTGCCGTGAAATTTTGGAAAAATCACCAACCGCTTTGCGCTTTTTGAAAGCCTCTTTCAACGCTGCGACTGATGGCCTGGCTGGCTTACAACAAATGGGCGGCAATGAAACCCTCTTATATTATACGACCGATGAAGCCAAAGAAGGCCGTGATGCTTTTAAGGAAAAAAGAAAACCGGACTTTGATCAGTTTCCACGTTTCCCTTAATGGTGTCTTAAATATAGCAACTTTTGTTTAATAGCAGGAGTTGCTATATTTCGCTATGGATTTAATTTATTGAGAAAGTGAGTTTTTAAATAATGACTGAAGTAATCCCCCATTGGTTAACTAAACAGGCAGACTTGAAACCTGACCAGTTAGCACTTGAATATAATGGAAACGAAAAGCTGACTTTTCAAGAGCTATGTCAAGCCAGTCAATCGATGGCTCGACGATTAGCCAATCTAGGTGTTACAAAAGGAAGCCATGTGGCGCTGTTATCGCAAAATGATGTTCATATGGTGATCCTCATTCATGCCTTAAGTTATCTGGGAGCCGTGGCTGTTTTATTAAACATCCGCTTAAGTTCTGATGAGTTACAATTTCAGATCGATGATGCAAAGGTACATTTGTTAGTGGCATCAGATCGTTTTAGTGAAGAGATGGCAGAGATCGATGTTACTCAGAAAAAAACGTTTTCTGAACTGCAACAAACGCCTGAAAAAAAAGTTGCGCTTCAAGAGGAACTGGCGTTAAGTGATCCTTTTACCATCATTTATACTTCGGGCACCACAGGTTTTCCTAAAGGCGTTGTGCACACTTATGGGAATCACTGGTGGAGTGCGATCGGCTCAGCGCTTAATTTGGGTATATCGGCCCAAGATAAGTGGTTGGCTGTGTTACCGTTATTTCATGTGAGCGGCTTGTCTATTCTATGTAAAAGCGTGATCTATGGCATGCCTATTTATTTGATGGAAACTTCTGATCCAGAAAAAGTGCATCAGGCATTGATGAATGAAAATATTACCATGATTTCTGTGGTGACAGTGATGTTGCAGCGTTTGTTAGAAAAACTGGGGAATAAAAGCTATCCTGAACAACTGCGGTGCATGCTGTTAGGAGGCGGACCTGCGCCCAAACCTGTCCTTGAACAAGCTCGTAAAAAAGAAGTACCGGTCTTTCAAAGTTATGGCTTAACCGAAACTTCTTCGCAGATTGTGACCCTAAGTCCACAAGATGCCCTGCGTAAAATTGGTTCTGCGGGGAAACCCTTAGTTCCCGCCCAATTAAAAATTAAAGCTCAATCTTCACAAAATGTGGGTGAGATCTATGTGAAAGGACCGATGGTAACCAAAGGGTATTTCAACAACCCAGCAGCTGATCAAAAGGCGTTTCAAGCAGGCTGGATGAAAACAGGAGATCTAGGTTATCTTGATGAGGAAGGATTTTTATATGTAGTGGATCGCCGGAATGATTTGATCATTTCGGGCGGTGAAAATATTTACCCTTCTGAAATCGAAAGTGTGATCACTGAACTTACTGACGTCCAAGAAGTTGGTGTGACAGGCAAGCCAGATGATAAATGGGGAGAAGTACCGGTCGCCTTTATTGTAAAAGACAAACAAAAGAGGTTAGATGGAGAAGTGGTTCAGGCTTATGTGAGAGAGCGTTTAGCTTCCTATAAAGTTCCCAAACAGATTTATTTTGTTGTCCAACTACCCAGAAACGCCTCCAACAAACTCATGCGCCATAAGCTTCGCGAGTGGCTCTAGTGATTTTTATACTCGACTTTACCCACAAAGGATAAAGCCGAGCATTTTATTTTATCTGTTTTCTTTAAATAATTTCCTTAAACGCATCCGGTAGCGATGACGATTTTGACGCGATAGTTCGGTATTTTCTAACAGAGCTAAGACTTTTCTTTGATCTTTTGCTAGTAAGTGATTGTAAACTGTAATGAATTCATCTAAAAGTTCGATTTCATTAAAGTTTGTCTCCGCTTGTTGTAAAGAAAGGGCATCTTCGTCATTAACTTCTTGATCTTTTGGGTCTTTCTTTCGTTTTTTATCGATGATACTCCATAGTAAAAAACGATAAAGATAGCTCACATTGTTGTCTGCTTCAAATAAACCGCGTGTCTCGTAAGGCTTTGCTTTTAAGAAAAATAGTAGACGTAGTTCTTGCATATGGTCTTCATAATCTGGCTGTCCTGGGAAAATACTGCATTTACGTAGGACTTTATAAAATAGGCGTTGGTAGTCTTGGACGAGTTGATCTAGTTCTTTTGTTTGCATATCGTGTTGCTTCCTTTTTCTTATTATTCCTCGAGGTAGCTTTACTATAATAAGAACCATGCGAAGAGGAAAATCGGCGGACGGTGGGAAGACAGCGGAAATGGCTGGAAAGGGGTTAAAAAGAATTGGATGCTAATGGACGAATAGGGATTTAGGACGATTTTTAGTTTCGTTGGGCTGTTTTTCTTGGTTATTTTAAGGGGGATTCGCTCGTTTTGCTGGGTTTTAGGGCAAGTCAAACATTTCCTGATTTTTGATACCCTCTGGAGATATTTGTATAAAAAATGAACATAATTGTGTTTGAAATAAAGCGGATGCATGCTATGATTGTGACAGAATTAAGACCAAGGGAGGAAGTTATATGGCTACTATTACCGTTTGTGTGACTGATGAAGAAAAAGATTTTTTAGCAAGTGTGGCAAAATTTGAAGGGAAGAACCTATCTGAATTTTTGAAAACTACGGCATTATCCTCCTTAGAAGATGCTTATGATGCACTTAGTGGAGATGCGGCCTATGATGAGTACTTAAAAAATTCACAATCCCGTCCTCTGTCAGACTCATTAGAAGAATATGGAATAGGAGAAAGTAAATGACTTTTCATGTGGAGAGGGCTTATTTTTTTCAAAAAATGGAAAAGGAGGACACGCCATTATGGAAGTTGGAAACGATGATAAATTAAAGGCTAGTTTAGAAATTGTTGAAATGTTGAAAGAAGCAGAAAACAGCGGAATTATTGATATTAAGGAAGCTAGGAAAAGACTTCAGTTATGATTTGTTCGCTGAATTTCCTTATTGTTGGAAGGACGCCACAACGTTTGAAAGCATGTCTTGAATAAAAAACTGTATCAAAAAGTGCAATAAATCAACCCCGCAAACAGCTCTATGCCCCCTGTTTGCGGGGGCTTTTTTTTATTTATTGAAAAAACTTAGCTAGATCCGTGACATTTTTCTTCTTAACCACGTTTATAGATAGTGTAGGCGGCGCTGCTTATTAAAAATAAAATTTAGAGGAGAATGACTATGAAAAACTTAGAAAAAACAAAACTATCGGTTGAACTCAGCCAACCAGACGATGATAAAACGATTAAGCAAAATTTTAATGATGTGGTGTCAGAACCAGCTGAAGCTGCTGTATTAGCGCTTGGCGAAACAATAGCAAGTTTAGCACCGGAAGAAAATGAATTGGTTTTGGTGACTGAAACAGTGGAATATTCGCACGTGCAAGAAGCAGAAGAAATTACAGAATAAAAATTAGGAGGAAAATCACATGAAAAAATTATATCTAACATTCTTAAATGAAGAAGGTAAAGCGCACAATTTAATCCCTAAAGTAGCGGCAGAGGATTTAACAGAAGACGTAGTCCGAGAAGCAATGGAACAATTACGCGACTTAGATATTTTTGATAAAGATGGAGTAAAGTTGTATCAAGATATTGATAGCGCTAAATACGTAGAGACAATCGAAACCCCATTGTTTTAACGAAGTAAAGCGAGAGGAGTTCTCTTCTCGCTTTTTTTAAAACAGTAAAGGAGGAATTTTATGATTCCCAAACCGATTATTATCGACATTAGTGAATGGCAAGATCCGCAGCAAATCAATTATGACCAACTAGCTGCAAAGATCGATGGCGTTATTGTACGTGTGCAATATGGCTCCAACTATATAGATAAGCATTATAAAACGCATATCAAAGAATTTCAAAAACGGAATGTGCCAGTGGCTGTTTATGCTTGGGTACGAGGCTCGTCTTATGCGGATATGGAACAAGAAGCACAAGATTTTTATCAAAGAGCGCAACAATTTGAACCTACCTTTTGGTGGTTGGATGTAGAAGAACAATCAATGAAGGACATGCGTGGCGGCTGTGAAAAATACCGGAAAAAGTTAAAGGATTTAGGCGCAGAAAAAGTGGGCGTTTATGTTGCTAACCATTTGTATGCACAATTTAATTTAGCTACGGAAAAATTTGATGGCGTTTGGCTACCCACTTATGGGAAAAATACAGGACAATATCAAGGGGCAAGGCCAACCACAACAAATAGCTATGATATTCATCAATACACTTCAAAAGGAAAGCTTAGTGGTTACAATGGGGATTTAGATTTAAATCAGATCGTCAGGAGGGATCTGTTCTACTTTTTTCGTCAAGATCATCAAACTCCTGATAAAGAAAATAAAAAAGAAGTGGAGGGCATTGAAATGAAGACCATTACCACAACAGCAAAGAAAGTGAAATTACGCAGCTCGCCCAAAGTTGGCAACAATATTATTGTCGCTCTGGGCAAAGGAACTTCCATCAAGATTAATAACATCGTTTTTGGCGATGGCTTTGTCTGGGGCGTACAACCTAGAAGTGATGGGAAAAAAGGCTATATTGATATTGGGAAAAGCGTTGCTTGGGTAAAATAAAAGGTGAATAAGGACCTTCAACAATTGAATTTGTTGGAGGTCTTTTTGGATCGTACATGTAATCTAGCTGTGTTAAGAATCAAAGCGTTTATTTATTTTTTTGACCAATAAAGTTAATGCATTGGCAATTTCTGCCTGATCTTCATCCGGCAATTTCTCAAGAGAATCGTTTAATTCACGGATTTCTTCGCTACTTGTAGGAAACTTCCAATTAAAAAAAGTAGCGTCCGTTTCACCTAAAGCATCAATAATTCTTTCCACTGATTCTAATTCAAGGTTGGGAGCGTTGGTCTCGATTCTGCTGATGTGTTTAGAGTCCAGGCCGGATAGTTCTGATAATTTATCTTGGCTTAACCCTTTTTTCGAACGAAGATATTTAGTTCTTTTTGAGATATATTGTCTTACGCTTAAGTTTTCCTCCATAGTAATCACCTCTAATCATAGAATATAGTGTTTTCTAATACACTTTAACCTGTTTTAAATACACCGTTTATGGTCTATGTTGTTGTTAAATACACCGAAAAGTGATATAGTTATTCCAGATAAACGTTTTATCGTAATTTTTGAAAGGGCTTTATTTTATATGTATATGGGGAGTAACTCATAATAGGCTTAACCCAAATTTTTCTTTATTATTTTTGAAGAAGAACTTGGGTTTTTATTTGTTTGAAATTACATAAGGAAGGGGTGACTTTTTGGAACAATAAATGAAGAATGAACTTTTTTTAATAGATATAAAAATATCAGGAGGAATTTTCAATGCAAAAAGAAATTCTAGAGAATATCGCTCACTATTTTGATCATAGTTTAGTGAAGGCGGATGCAAAAGAAGAAGAGGTTTTACGTTTTTGTCAGGAAGCTAGAGACTATGGATTTGCTTCTGTAATTGTTAACTCAAGTTATGGCGAGTTATGTACAAAAGAATTGAAGGATTCCAATGTTCATGTAGGACTCACTATAGGCTATCCGTTAGGAGCTGCTACTACTGCTATAAAAATTTTTGAAGTTAATGAGTGTGTCAAATTGGGTGCAGATGAATTGGACGTTGTTATGAATATAGGAAAATTTTTAGACAAAAAATATAACGAAGTTGTTGATGATTTGAAAGAAGTGGTAGAAGCATTTAAAAAGTTTGGCGACGAAAAAATTGTAAAAGTTATTATTGAAACGTCCATTATTGGAAACGATAAAATTGATCAAGCAATTGAATGTGTTATTGATGCTGGAGCAGATTTTGTAAAGAATTCCTCTGGATACGCGAATTATGGCACCACTATTGAAGACATTACTGAGATGGAGAGAGCAGCCGGAGATCGGATTCAAGTAAAAGCTTCTGGAGGCATCCGAAGTTTAGAAGATGCACACAAGTATATCGAACTTGGCGTAACTAGAATAGGTGGTACAGGAGGAGTTAATATCACTAAAGAGGCAAAGAAAATGTTAGAGAATATAAACTAATTAGTTCATTGAAAATTTAATAAGATGTAGGAGAGAGTATATGAGAAAAGGACTTTCATCTGTTTTAAGAGAAGAAACATTTTATATAGATATTGCTCCGTTTCGTAATAAAGAGGACGTGTTTCAACATCTAGCAGAATGGTTTACTGAAGCTGGAATAGTTAACGATACAACACTTTTTAAGAAAGCTCTTTATGAACGAGAGGCTCTTGGTTCTACCTTCATGGGGAATTCCATTGCGTTGCCTCATGCAAAGAGTGATAGTGTATTGAAGCCTGCAGTTTTATTTTGTCGCACAAAAGAACCTTTCGTATATGAATCAGGCGGAGAAAAGGGGATGGTGCAATATATATTTATGTTAGCTGTACCTATTAAAGGCTCCGGAGAGACGTACCTTAGGATGCTGGCAAATTTAGCAGGGCTTTTAGCGAAAGAAGAATTTTTAGAAAAATTAAAAGATATTGAAACGCGACAAGAGCTCTTAGATTATGCTACTGAATTTAATGAAGATACTTAGAAAGGAAAAATACAATGAAAATTATAGCAATTACATCGTGTGCAACAGGAATTGCCCATACCTACATGGCTGCTCAAGCAATAAAAAAAATATGTAAACAAAAAGGACATGATTGTAAAGTTGAAGTCCAAGGGGCGCTAGGAATTGAAAATGAGCTAACACAACAGGATATTCAAGGAGCAGACATTATCGTGTTAGCAAATGATGTCAAGATCCAAAAAGGAGAAAGGTTTGAAGGCTTAGAAAAAAATATAATTCATACAAACCCGCATGAAGTTATTAAAAAACCAGAATTAATATTTGAAAGGGCGTAACGGTTATGAAGCAGACTTTAAACGATATCAAAAGTAGTCTAATGACTGGCGTTTCGTGGATGCTTCCTTTTGTTGTTGCAGGCGGAATACTTGTAGCTTTAGGATTTTTATTTGGGGGTATCAACATTGAAGAAGCAGTCGAGCCCTACGGTACTTTCATTAGTAGCATATATTGGATTGGTCAAAATGCTTTTAGCCTAATGATCCCTGTTTTAGGCGCTTACATAGCCTATTCAATTGCAGATAAGCCAGCACTTGCATCAGGTATGGTAGGTGGATTACTAGCTGATGAAATGGACGCAGGATTTCTGGGTGCGTTAATCGCTGGGATTATTGCGGGCTTCTTCGTTCGTGAACTTAAAAAGATCCCTGTTCCTGGCAGCATGAGATCGGTTTTATCAACACTCATTATACCGATTATTAGTGTAGTAGGTATCGGATTATTAATGGTGTATATCATTGGACAACCTGTAATGGCGATTACTTCGGGGATGATTAGTTGGTTAAATAGCATGAGTTCGGCTAATGCGGTTATTTTAGGAATTATTACAGGTTGTATGTATGCATTTGATTTAGGAGGTCCTTTTAACAAAGCTTCTTACGCTTTTGCTTTAGCTGCAAGTGCAGGAGGGAACTGGGAACCTATGGCGGCTGCAGCTTTAGCTTGTATGACTCCTCCTTTGGGAATTGGTATCGCAATGCTTGTACAAAAGCATCGTTTTACTAAAGAGGAACGAGCAAGTATTCCTGGTTTAATCACTGGAGGGATAGCTCAGATTACGGAATTTGCCATTCCTTTTGCTGTGGAGAATCCAATTCGTGTGATACCTGCGCTTATGGCAGGTTCATCTGTGGCTAGTGTGTTAGCTTATGTAACTGGGCTAACAATGCACGCTCCGCATGGTGGGATATTTGTGATACTACTCTATAATAAACCACTATTAATGATATTGTATTTACTTATTGGTTCTTGTGTAACTGCACTTTGTTTTCTTTTATTACGCAAAGATCCAGAAGAATTAGAAGAAAATTAAAATCACAAAGGAGAAGATTATGAGAAGATTTAACTGGTGTATTATCGGTAGTGGTTGGATCGCTCATGAGATGGGCGATGTTTTGCAACAATTGGATGGAATTTATGGAGTGTTTAATCACTCAAAAGAAGAAGCAAAAAAATATGCGGAAGAATATAATGTATCGCATGTTTTTACTAAAGAAGAAGAGATGTTGGCAGATGAAAACATTGATATTGTTTATGTAGCTACACCTCATAATCTACATTATCAATTTACGAAAAATGCACTGCTTGCAGGCAAAAACGTTTTTGCTGAAAAAGTGATCACAGTTAATAGCGAACAGTTAGAAGAGTGTGTAGCTATCGCTAAAGAAAAAAATTTAATGATCATGGAAGGTATGACACTGTACCATATGCCGTTATTTAAAGAAATGAAACGAAGGATCGAGACAGGAGACATTGGGAAAGTGAAGCTAGTCCAAGTCAATTTTGGTAGCCATAAAGAGTATGATACGACTCATCGTTTCTTCTCTAAAGAGCTGGCAGGAGGCGCTTTATTAGACATTGGGGTTTATGCTTTATCATTTGCTCGCTTTTTCTTAGAACAAAAACCTAATGTGGTATTGTCGACGGTGAACTATTTTGAAACAAGCGTAGACGAAGAATCCGGTATATTGATGAAAAATGAACAAGGACAAATGGTTGTAACGGCTCTGACGATGAGGGCAAAACAACCCAAGCGTGGTGTAGTTGTAGGTGAGAAAGGCTATATTGAGATTGAGGAATACCCTCGTGCAGATAAAGGAAAGATTGTTTATACCGAGACAGGAAAAGTCGAAGAGATAAGCTCAGGAAACTCTGCAGACGCTTTAAAGTATGAAGCTTTAGCCTTACAAAAATGTATTGAAGACAATGATAATGGAGAAGAGTTGAGATATACAAGAGACGTTAATGCGCTTTTGACGGAGGTAAGAAATATTTGGGGATTTAAGTATCCGTTTGAAGAGTAAAGTAAACATTTTTCGTTTGGAAAGTCATATTTAAGAATGCATTTGAATAAAATGGAAAAAAACACTCTATTTTCTTGTCAGATAAATTTATCTACACAAGAAAGTAGAGTGTTTTAAAATCGATTATAACACCATTAATTAAAAAAACAGGTTCCTACAATTTCAGGGCGCTGCTACTAGAAAATACATATCCTTGATTTTGTAGTGAGCAGGGTTTTAGCATTAATTTTCTTCTTTACCATCGGTTAAATCAATGATTTCATTAAAAACTTTTATGTAATCATTTTTAGAAAGACTATGTTCAATTCGTTGTAATAGATGATTTACTTCATCTTCATCATTTTCAATACTTTGAAAGAAAGTGGACAAATTAACATTTAAAACATTTGCAATTTTTACTAAAGTTTCTATGGTAGTATTTCTTCGACCAGTTTCAATAAAACCAATTGTTTGCTGACTTAATCCAATTCCATCAGCTAATTCTTGTTGTGATAGCCCTACTTTATTTCGATATTTTGCAATATTGGGCCCTATTTCGTTCAATTGTATTAAATCCATATTTATTCTCCTAATGAATACTTTCTATAAATCAATTATAGAGAGGAATCGCTATGGTATGTAGTTACTTAAAGTAAAAACGTTTTTAATATTTATTTACTTTAAGTTGTTAAACGTGCTATAATTTATGTAGGTAATGAAATCGCATTATCTGTTTTTATTTGTTTAAGAAGTAAAGAAGGTGATCGATGATTTAGTTATCGTTTATGGGAACTTATAAAAGATATTTTTAGGGAGGTTAAAATGTTAGAAAAATTAATTACTTCAGACACATACCAGTATACAGAAACAGATCTCGATTGGAAGGAAGCTATAAGGTATGCTTCTGAACCATTACTTGCTAAGGGCTATATTACGAATAAATACATTGAAAAAATGATTGATAATGTCGAAAAATTAGGTCCATTTATTTACTTAGGAAAAGGGATAGCTATCCCTCATGCTAGACCAGAATTTGGAGTAAACGAAACTTCAATGAGTGTACTACGAGTTAAAAAACCCGTACTTTTATTAAATGATTCTGAATACGCAATTAAAACTTTTATTGTACTCGCTGCCGGAGACAATGATAAACATTTGGAAGC